>DASYJZ010000285.1:0-5054 GCA_035995965.1 Longimicrobium sp.
GGCCGGGGCCGTGCGAGAGGATCAGGGCCGCAACGCCCGGTCCTCTTTAGTTTTGCCCGCCGCGGGCGGGGCCGGCGCGGGAGCGTCCTCAGCGTTGCGTTCTGGTGGCCGCCCATGCATCTTCTTCGCCGTTCATGAGCCGAACCGCACTGATCACGGGGGCCTCGGGCTTCGTAGGCGGGCATCTCGCCGAGCGGCTCTCCGGCCAGGGGTGGCGCGTGCGCGCGCTGGTGCGCGCGAGCAGCGACACCGCCCGCCTTCGGGCCCTCGGCGCGGAGCTCGCGCTCGGCTCGCTGGACGACGCGGACGCCATCGCGGCGGCCGCCGACGGCGCCGACACGGTCTTCCACCTGGCGGCCCGCACCACGGCCCCGAGCGCGGCCGAGTTCCACCGCGCCAACGTGGAAGGCACCCGCAACGTGGCCCGGGGAGCGCTCCGCGCGGGCACACGGCCGCGCCGGCTGGTGTATCTCAGCTCCTATGCCGCCTGCGGACCCTCGCTGAACGGCCGCCCGCGCGGGATGGACGAGACCCCCGCGCCGCTCACGGCGTACGGGCGCACCAAGCTGGAGGGCGAGGCCGCGGCGCGCGAGGCGGAGGCCGCCGGCGTGGAGCTGCTGGTGCTGCGGTCTCCGTCGGTCTACGGCCCCGGCGACCGCGCCTTCCTCCCCGTCTACCGCCTGGCCAAGCGCGCGCTCGCGCCCATCCCCACGGGCCCGGTGCGGCGGCTCCACCTGGTGTACGTGCACGACCTGGTGCTCGCGCTGGCCAACGCGGCCGACGCCCCGCCGGGGACGTACGCGGTGGCGGAGCCGGTGGCGCACGCGTACGGGGAGCTGGTGGACGAGATCGGCCGCGCGGTGCGCGGCAGGGCGCCGCTGCACGTGCCCGTCCCCGCGGCGCTGCTCAAGGCGGCCGGGGCGGCGGCCGAGCGGCTGGGCGGCGTGCTGAAGACCGGCGGGGTGTTCAGCCGCGAGAAGGCCGACGAGATGCTCGCCGAGGGGTGGGTGTGCGACCTCACCGGGTCCGAGCGGCTCCTTCCGCGGGCGACCCCGCTGGCGGAAGGGACGGCCGAGACGGCCCGGTGGTACCGAACTCAGGGATGGCTTTGATGTCGATAGTCGAGCAGCGGACGGCGAGGAAGGCGGGCGACATCTTCGCGAAGTGCGGGCGCTACACCGCCGCGCGCGAGATGATCGGCCGCGGCCTGTACCCGTACTTCCAGCCGATCGAGAGCTCGGAAGACACCGAGGTGGTGATCCGCGGCGAGCGGAAGATCATGGTGGGCTCCAACAACTACCTGGGGCTCACGCACCACCCGCTGGTGCTGGAGCGCGCGCACGAGGCGCTGTACCGCTACGGCTCCGGCTGCACCGGCAGCCGCTTCCTGAACGGCACGCTGGACCTGCACGAGGAGCTGGAGCGCCGCCTGGCGGCGCTGATGGGGGCCGAGAGCGCGCTGGTGTTCAGCACCGGCTACCAGACCAACCTGGGGGTGATCAGCGCGCTGGCCACCCGCGGCACGGTGGTGGTGCACGACCGCCTGAACCACGCCAGCCTCCTCGACGGCGCCATGCTCGCCAGCGGCGAGCTGGTGCGCTACGCCCACAACGACATGGCGGCGCTGCGCCGCGCGCTGGAGCGCAACGCCGGCAGCGGCGGGATCCTGGTGAGCACCGACGGGGTGTTCTCGATGGAGGGGAACATCGTCGACCTCCCCACCGTGCTCGACCTGGCGGAGGAGTTCGGCGCGCGCGTGCTGGTGGACGACGCGCACTCCGTGGGCGTGCTGGGCGAGCACGGCGGCGGCACCGGCGAGCACTTCGGGGTGCAGCACCGGGTGGACCTGACCATGGCCACCTTCTCCAAGAGCTTCGCCAGCATCGGCGGGGCGGTGGCGGGGCCCGAGGAGGTGATCCACTACCTCAAGCACCACGCGCGGCCGCTGATCTTCAGCGCCAGCATGCCGCCGAGCGCGGTGGCCACGGTGCTGGCCTGCCTGGAGGTGATGGAGCGCGAGCCCGAGCGCCGCGCCACCCTCTGGAAGAACGCCGGCTACCTGCGCGGCGGGCTGGATTCGCTGGGCTTCGACACCGGGGTGAGCGAGACGCCCATCATCCCGGTGACCACGGGCGACATCGAGCACACCTTCGTGTTCTGGCGCGAGCTCTTCGACGGCGGGGTGTTCACCAACCCGGTGCTCCCGCCCGCCGTCCCCGAGAGCGCCTGCCGCCTGCGCACCTCCGTGATGGCCACGCACACCACCGACCAGCTCGACAGGGTCCTCGATGCCTTTGCCCGGGTCGGGCGCAAGCTCGGCGTCCGCTAGCGTCTCCTCCGCCCCGGCGATCCGCGAGATCGGCCGGGGCGAGTCGGTGAAGCCCTTCATCGACTTCTCCTGGACGATCAACGCGCGCGACCCCCAGTGGATCCCGCCGCTGCGCCTGGTCTTCAACGCGCTCCTCGACCGCGAGAAGCACCCCTTCCACCAGCACGCCGACGTGGCGCTGTTCGTGGCCGAGCGCGGCGGCCGGATCGTGGGCCGCATCGCGGCGACCGCCAACTGGCGCGCCAACGAGTTCCAGGGGAACACCACCGGCTACTTCGGCCTCTTCGAGTGCGTGGACGACGAGTCGGTCGCCCGCGCGCTGCTGGAGCGCGCCGCCGAGTGGCTCAAGGCGAAGGGGCTCACCTCCATGCAGGGCCCCTTCAACCTCTCCACCAACGACGAGCTGTGCTCGGGGGGCGTGCTGATCGAGGGCTTCGACACCCCGCCGGTGTTCATGATGGGCCACAACCCGCCCTACTACCAGCGGCTGGTGGAGGGCGCGGGGTTCGAGAAGGCGAAGGACCTGCTGGCCTACTGGCTCCCGCACAACCAGCCCCCGCAGCGGCTGCTGGACGGGATCGACCGGCTGGGGAGGCGCCAGGGGTGGCGGATCCGCCCCGTGAACATGAAGCGCTTCAAGGAGGAAGTGGGGATCGTGATGGGGGTGTACAACTCGGCCTGGGAGCGGAACTGGGGGTTCATCCCCATGACCGAGGCCGAGTTCGACGGGATGGCGAAGGAGTTCCGGCCGGTGGTGGACCCGAACCTGGTGATCATCGCCGAGAACAGCGAGGGCGAGCCGATCGGGTTCATGCTGGCGCTGCCGGACATCAACCAGGCCGTCAGGCCGCTCAAGGATGGGCGGCTGTTCCCCTTCGGCTTCCTGAAGTTCCTCTGGCACAAGCGCAGGATCCGCACGGCGCGGCTGCTCACGCTGGGGATGAAGCCCGGCTACCAGCGCTCGGGGATCGGCGCGGCGCTCTACCTGAAGTGCTTCCAGCAGGGGGCGGAGAACGGCTACGAGAACGCCGAGGCCTCGTGGATCCTGGAGGACAACGGCCCCATGCGGCAGGCGCTGGAGAAGATCGGCGCGTACGTCTACAAGACCTATCGCGTCTACGAGCGCCCGCTCTGACAGAAGCCTCACGCAGAGCCGCGGAGCCGCAGAGTAAGAGTGTTCTCAGCGGCTCCGCGGCTCTGCGTGGTCCAGGACCTTCTTTTTGCCGCGGCAGGTCACTACCTTCCGTTCCATGCGCAGGATCCTTCTTCTCGCCGCCGCCGCGATCGCGCTGGCGTCTCCGGCCGCAGCCCAGGAGCTGCAGGTGGGGACGCGGGTGCGCATCACCGCGCCCATCGTGCGGGGGGACTCGCGCTTCGTGGGGACGGTGACGTCCACGGAGGGCGGGCGCATCCGGCTGAGGCTGGACCCCTCGGTGCGGCAGGACACGCGCAACGACACCATCTCCATCCCCCGCAACCTGGTGCGCCGGGTCGAGGTGAGCCTGGGCCGCAGCGCCGATGGCGGCCGCCGGACCGCGGCGGGGACGGGCGCGCTGGCGGGGCTGGTGGCGGGAGTGGGGCTCGGCATGGCGCTCGGCGCCGGCTCCGGCCGCGACGGCGTGAAGAACCCCTGGACCACGTCCCTCTGGCTGGGGCCCGCGCTGGGCGCCGTCGGCGCTGGGACGGGCGCGCTCATCGGCAAGGGCGAGCACGAACAGTGGCGCATCGTGCCGCCGGCCCGGGTCGCCGGGCTGCCGATCGGCAGGCACGTCACCGTCTCCATCCGCCTGGGCTTCTGAGCCGTTCGTGAGCACGTCGGGTGATGCCCCTCTCGGAGCTCGGGAGGGGCTTTTTGTTTGCACGGAGATGTGCCGGTCGCAGGAAGGTTCTGCTTCGGCCGAGGTGTTCCGACGCAGCCGGGCGAAACTGCCTGATCTCACACGGGGTCAACGGAGTCAAAGGGGATGATGTTGACCGTTGACTCCGTTGACCCCGTGTGAGACCTGTTCTTTTACAGGATCTGGGATGACACGGAAGCCGCTCCTACCCTTCGCTTTCTCCCTTGCCATCGCGGGGCTGCTCCCCGGCGCTCCGGCACGCGGGCAGGTGGCGACGCGGCCGCACCTGGACTGGCGCACGGTGCGGACGGCGCACTTCACCGTCCACTACCCGGCCGAGGCGCAGGCGTGGACGCTCGACCTGGTGCCGCGGCTGGAGGCGGTCCACGACGAGGTGGCGGCGATGGTCGGGTTCGCGCCCGCGCGCCGCGTGACCGTCGTGGTGGAGGACCCGTCGTCGCAGGCGAACGGCTCCGCGTATCCCTTCCTGGACGAGCCGGTGATCGCGCTCTGGCCCACGCCGCCGGACCCGCGCTCCAACATCGGCAGCAGCCGCGACCCGGCCGAGCAGCTCGTGGTGCACGAGCTCACACACATCGCCCACATGGCCCGGCCGTCGCGCAACCCGCGCCGGCGCCGGCTCGCCGCGCTCCTGCCGGTGCGCCTGGGCCCCGTCGCCCTGCGCGCGCCGCGGTGGCTGACCGAGGGCTACGCCACCTACGTGGAGGGAAAGCTCACTGGCAGCGGCCGTCCCCACAGCGCGCTGCGCGCGGCGGTGCTGCGGCAGTGGGCGCTGGAGGGGAAGCTGCCGCGCTACGAGCAGCTCGGCGCCAGCAGCGGCTTCCAGGGCGGGGCGATGGCGTACCTGGCGGGCTCCGCCTTCCTGG
>DASYJZ010000286.1:0-3133 GCA_035995965.1 Longimicrobium sp.
CGACCCGGAGGTGTAGAGGGTCCACGCCAGCCCCTCGGGCGCGGCGGGGACGTCCAGGTTCTCGGGGGACCGGGACGCGATCGCCTCGCGCTCCTCGTCGATCCGCAGCACCCGCGCGGCGGGCGGCGGGAGCGCGGCGACGGTGCGCTCCTCGGCGATCACGACGGGGGCGGCGGCGTCCTCCACCACCCATCCCAGCCGCTCGGCGGGGTAGTTGGGATCGAGGGGGACGTAGGCGCCGCCGGCCTTCAGCACCGCCAGCAGCGCGACGACGAGCTCCGGCGTGCGCTCCAGGCACACGCCCACCGAGACCTCCGGCCCGACGCCCAGCTCCCGCAGCCGCCGCGCGAGGCGGTTGGCGCGCGCATTCAGCTCCGCGTACGTCGTCCGCTCGCCGCGGTGCTCCAGCGCGATCGCGTCGGGCGTGCGCGCCGCGGCAGCTTCGAACATCCGGGCGATGGTGAGGTTGGGGGCGATGGCGACCGCCTCGCCGTCGAGGTCGTGCACCGCCGCGCGCAGCTCGTCCGGCCCGAGCGGCGTCAGCTCTTCGGCGAGCCGCCGCGGATCGTCCATCATCTGCCGCAGCACGCGCCCCAGGCCGTCCAGCAGCGTGCGGACGGAGGCCGCGTCGAGGCGCGACGGGTCGTATGTCGCCGTCAGCCTGAACTCGTCCGGGGACGGTGCGGCGACCAGCGAGAGCGGGTAGTTGGTGCGCTCCGGCGAGCTCCCCGCGGCGATGCGGAAGCCTTCCTCCTCCGGCTCGTCCTCGGCCGCGTCGAACTGCGCGCCGCCGCCGTCCTCCAGCGCGTCGAGCGGGTAGTTCTCGAACACCAGCAGCGTCTCGAACAGCGGGCCCTCCGGCGGCACCTCGCTCCAGGTGCGGACGCGGGCGAGCTGCGCGTGCTCGTACAGCCGCGCCTCGCTCTGCTCGCGGTGGGCCGCCTGCACCCACGCCTCGACGGTGACGCCGCGGGGGATGCGGATGCGCACGGGGACGGTGTTGATGAACATCCCCACCATCTCCTCCACCCCCGGGAGCTCGGGGGGTCGGCCGGAGACGGTGGCGCCGAACACCACGTCGCGCTCGCCGGCGTAGGCGGCGAGCACCGCGGCCCAGGCGCACTGCAGCACGCCGCTCGGCGTCACGCGCAGCCTGCGCGCCGCCTGCTCCAGCGCCTCCGCCAGCTCCGACGGGAAGTCGGCGCGCTCCTGCGCGTGCCCTTCGGCGGGTGCGCCGGCGCGCGACGGGTCCTGGTCGAGCGGGAGCGGCGTGGGCGCCTGGAAGCCCGCGAGGCGCGCGCGCCAGAACGCCTCGGTGGCGCCGGCGTCCTGCCGGTTGAGCCAGGCGATGTACTCGCGGAAGGGCCGGCGCGTGGGGAGGCGCGGCTCCTGGCCGTGCACGAAGCCGCCGTAGAGCGCGCCGAACTCGCCCAGCACGATGGGGAGCGACCACCCGTCCAGCAGCATGTGGTGGGTGGTGAGCACGAAGCGGTGCTCGTCGTCGCCCGTGCGGTAGAGGCGCACGCGCACCTGCGGCCGGGCGAGGTCGAGGCCTTCGACGCGCTCCTGCTCCATGCGCTCGGCGAAGCGGCGCTCGCGCTCCTCGACGGGGAGCTCGCGCCAGTCCTCGTGCTCGAAGGGGAGCTCCACCTGGCGGAAGACGACCTGCAGCGGCTGCGGCACCCCCTCCCACACGAAGCCGGAGCGCAGCACGGGGTGCCGGTCGATCACGCGCTGCCAGGCGCGCCGGAAGGGCTCCGGGTGCACGGGCCCCACCAGCGTCATGCTCATCTGCTCCAGGTACGCGCCCGTCCCGGGGGAGTAGAGCGTGTGGAAGAGCATCCCCTGCTGCAGCGGGGAGAGCGGATACAGGTCTTCGACGTTCTTGCGGTTCATGATCTATCGGTCACGGATGTCGGTAAAATGCCAAGTGCCAAGTGCCAAGTGCCAAGTGCCAGGGGCCAGGGGCCAGGGGCCAGGGGCCAGGGGCCAAGTGCCAGGTGCCAGGAGGCGAGCGTCCGCCTTTGCGACGGGCCGCAGCGGACGTGCCGCGTTGGTCCCGTGCGGACGGCGGTTACAGTGCCCGCCGCGGGGCCCTCCCCCCGCGCCTGAGAGCGCGACCCCCTCCCGTACCGGGAGGGGGGTGGCGAACCTCCACTGAAGTGTGCCCTGCATGGGCGGCCGCGCGTCTGCTTCCGTGCGCCGGGAGAACCGCCGCCTCGCCACCGGCCGCGCTTACACGCCCGGATTTCCCGCTCAACCTCTCCCGGTACGGGAGAGGTGGCGAGCCTAAGCGAGCCGGAGAGGGCGCTGAGACGGCGCGCGCTCAATTCCCGAACTGCGCCATCAGCGCGTCCAGCGCGGCCTGGTCCAGTCCCGCCTCCGGGAAGTCGGAGGGGGTGAAGCCGCCGGCTTCGGGGGCGCGGCAGTGCTCGATCAGCTCGCGCAGCGCACGGCCGTACGCCTCCGCCAGGCGCTCCGCGGACGCGTCCGAGATCGAGGCCCCGTGGAAGATGCCGGCGCGCAGCCGCCCGCCCGAGACCATCGCCTCCACCGACAGCCGCAGCGGAAGCCGCGCGCGCGGGCTGCGGATCGCGCCCATCGACTCGCGCGCGGGGCGGAGCAGCGCGGCGTCCGCATCGCCATCTCCCGACCCGCCGTCCTGCTGGCCGAGGTAGTTGAAGCCGATGCCGCTCTCCTCGCGCTCCGCCAGCGCCGCCGCCGAGTCGCCGCCGAGGTAGCGCAGCACGCCGTAGCCGATCCCGTTGCGCGGGATGGCGCGCAGCCGCTCCTTCGCCGCGCGCAGCACCTCGCCGGGGCCGGCGCCGGGGGCCGCGTCGAGCGCGACCGGATACTGCGAGGTCAACCAGCCGACGGTGCGCGACAGGTCCACGCCCTCGAACAGGTCCTCGCGCCCGTGGCCCTCCAGCTCGACCACGAGGGACGATTCGCCGCTCCACGCCGCGTGCGCCCTCGCGAGCGCCGCCAGCAGCGCGTCGTTCACGCGCGTACCGTACGCGGCCGGCACCTCGGTCAGCAGCGCGCGCGTCTCGTCCTCCGTCAGCTCCACCCATGAGCCGGCGGTCTCCGCCTCGACGTCCTCCGCCTGCGGGTCGTCCAGCGGCAGCGGGGG
>DASYJZ010000287.1:0-3066 GCA_035995965.1 Longimicrobium sp.
GGCAGGTGTCCAGGCACACGCCCACCCGGTCGCGGTGCGCGGGAGAGATGCGGTCCAGCATCTGGCGCAGCTCCTCGAAGCGCGAGCCCAGCACCTTGCCCGAGCCGGCGGTGGTCTCCAGCAGCACCTCCACCGTGCCGCCCTCCTCCTCCATGGCCTGCTCGATGAGCTCGGCGTTCTGCAGCAGGCCGCGCTCCACGTCGCCGTCGGTGGCGTTGCCGGGGTGCGTGACCAGCGCGTCGAGGCCCAGGCGCACGGCACGCCGTAGCTCGCCGCGAAACGCCGCCAGCGAGCGCTCGCGCAGCACCGGGTCCGCGGTGGCGAGGTTGATCAGGTAGCTGTCGTGCGCCACCGCGTAGCGCACGCCGTGCGTGTGGACGGCGCCCCTGTAGAGGTGGCATTCCTCGTCGACCAGCTCCACCTCGGCCCAGCGGTTGGGCTGCTTGGTGAAGAGCTGCATCGCGGTCGCGCCGACGTCGGCGGCGCGGGCCGGCGCGTTGCGGCACCCGCCCGCGGTGGAGATGTGTGCACCTAGCAGCACGTCGTTTGCCTCACGAGGATGGGATGATGTCGAAGCGGCCGAAGGTAGACGAAGCGTACGGAGAATGTCAACGCGCCACAGAATGCCCGACGGACGCGATCATGGAAGAGGGTCGATCGGGAGCGGCGACCAGAGAGTGGGGCAGCCAGAACGCGCAGACGTCCCATCCAGCCGGAATACCCATCTGGCTCAACGGCACGGTAGGGTACCGTTGAATCAGCGCGATCAGGCGCCGCTTCCAGTCTGTTGCCGGGTCGATCAGCTGGAGGAGCGCCCCCAGCACCACGAAACGGGCGTACAGGGTGTCCGTAGGGGTCATCTCGGAACGCAGCTTCTTTGCCGCGAGAGGCTGATCCACGTGCATCGGCGCGTTCCACAGCCGGCTGTGGTGCGCCGAAAGGTTTCGCACCAGGCTGATCGCGCGGAACCATGAGGACAGGACGGTTTCGTCGTGCCCGAACCGGAGCGCGACGGCTTTCCGGTGCCGGAGCGCAAGCCCGGAGAACAGGCGCGAGAGGGCACCGAACGTGAGTGCCTCCATGATCGCCCAGATGGGAGGAAGCTCCGGCGTGCCGTAGTGCTTCTTGTAGTGCTTCACCGCCAGATGACGGTCTTCGCGGCGAGTGGTCTGGTAGAAGTCGACGAATGCGTCCAGACGCTGGAACTGGGCGGGATCGAGATAGAAGTGCGGTCCTTCGGGGACTGCGACCTGGCTGACGATCGCCGCGCGCAGGGCAACCTCGATCCTCTCCACGGCCGCCAGGCAGAGCAGGCGGAGCTCGCGATCGAAGTCGTAGAGGGTGAGGATGTCGCCGAACGTCGTGCCGGGTGTGAAGTGTCGCAGGCCCGTGACGGCGTCTGTCCGCTGCAGCGGCCGCATGTAGCTGAGCAGGCGGTAGTAGCCGATGTATTCCAGCGCATGCAGCGCAGCGACCGGGTCGGAAACGGTCAGGCCGCGCGAACCGACGTGGGCCAGGAGCGCCGTCGGAGAGAGTGCGGGTTTGGAATAGGGAAGCCTGGACATGGAAAGCAGGTACAAAGAAAAAGCCTCCTGGTGCGCATTCGCGGCTCACCGAGGTGAGCGCGACTAGGCGTGGAGGCTATTGTTGCCGAGAATACTAATCGAGGCGAGCACGCCTGTCAAGACCGATCTGTTTGAGACGGGCGAGAGCGGGGAGCCGGCCTTTCGCACTCCAGAGAGGCTGGTTATCGTCCCTGCCTCGGATCAACCCTCACCGGACCCGCTTTTGGCCGACACCGCGACGCGGACCGCACCCCCCCTGGACGTGCAGGCCCTGCGCGAGCGCGAGTTCCCGCACGTGGGGCGCGCGCCGTACCTGAACGCCGCGTCGATGGGCCCGCTGCCGGAGCGCGCCCGCCACACGGTGGACGCTTACAACCTGCGCCGCTCCCGCATCCACGAGATGCGCGGCGACGACTTCGAATCCACGCTGAGCCGCGCGCGCGCCGCCGCCGCCCGCCTGGTCAACGCGTCGCCCGACGAGATCGCGCTGCTGCCGAACACCAGTCACGGGATCAACCTCGCCGCGCAGTCCCTGCCGCTGGACCCGGGGAAGCGCATCGTGGTGAGCGACCTGGAGTTCCCCGCCAATGTCTACCCCTGGGCCGCGGTGGCGAAGGAGGGCCGCGCGCGGGTCGACGTGGTGCGTGGCGACGCGCTCGGCCGCCCCGACCCCGACCGGCTGATGGAGGAGCTGGACCGCGGCGACGTGGGCATCTTCGCCCTTTCCGCGGTGCAGTTCGCCACCGGCTGGCTGGCCGACCTCCCGGCGTTCGGCCGCTTCTGCCGCGAGCGCGGGATCTGGTTCGTGGTCGACGCCATCCAGGCGCTCGGCTGCATCCCCATCGACGTGCGCGAGGCGGAGATCGACGTCCTGGCGACCGGCGGCCACAAGTGGCTCTGCGGCCCCTTCGGCACCGGCTTCGCGTACGTCCGCCGGGAGCTGGTGCCGCTGATGGAGCCGCGCACGGTGGGATGGACGGCGATGAAGGCCAGCGCCGACTACGCCGACTGCTGCGCCTACCGCTGGGAGCTGGTGGACGACGCGCGCCGCTTCGAGGTGGCCACGCAGCCCTTCCAGGACGTGGCGGGCTTCACCGCGTCGCTGGAGCTGCTGCTGGAGGTGGGGCCGGAGCGCATCCGCGAGCACGTGCTGGGGATCCTCGACCCGCTGGCGGAGTGGCTGGCCGGGCGCGACGAGGCCACGGTGGTGAGCGACCTGGACCCGGCGCGGCGCTCGGGGATCTTCGCCTTCCGCTTCGGCGACACGGCGGCGGCGTACGCGGCGCTCGCCCGCGCGAAGGTCCAGTGCGTGCTGCGCGAGGGGTCGATCCGGCTCTCGCCGCACCTGTACAACACGGCGGAGGAGGTGGCGGTGGTGATGGACGTGCTGGGGCGGCCGCGCTGATGGTGACGTCGGCGAGGCGCGAGGCGGCGGAAGACGTGGCCGCGCTGGTGGAGGAGGTGCGCGCCGAGTTCGCGCCCGACCCGCGGCTGGCGGTGT
>DASYJZ010000288.1:0-2891 GCA_035995965.1 Longimicrobium sp.
GGGAGCATGTGCAGCCACCGCCGGGTGATGGCGTCGTTCACCGTATCGCCGCGCGCGAGCTCGGAGACGAGATCGGCGCGCAGGATCCCCGGGACCGTGGCGGCGTGCGCCACCAGCTCGCGCGCCAGCGCCTGCGGGTCGCGGCCCGCGCGGGCGAACGCCTCGGGGTCCAGGCGCAGCATGCCGTCGTCGAGCCGCACGGCGGCCGTGTCGACGCCGTAGCGCACCGCGGCGGCCCAGCCCCAGGCGCGGATGGCGTCGTCGCTCACGTGCATCGACGCCGCCCGCGCCGGATCGGCCACCTCGGGATAAGGGGTGACGCCGTGGTCGGCCGTGAGCGCCACGATCACCGTCGCCGGGTCGCGGACGGCGTAGAGCGAGTCGAGGAAGGCGCCCAGCCAGCGGTCCAGCCGCAGCACCTGGTCGTGCAGCTCGCGCGAGTCGGGGCCGTAGCGGTGCCCCACGGCGTCGGTGGTGGAGAGGGAGATCGCGAGGACGTCGGGCGCCGGGCCGCGCCCCAGCTCCGTCTCCTTCAGCCCCTGCAGCGCGAGCGCCAGCGTCAGCTCGTCCATGAAGGGGTACTCGGCGAGCGTCTGCACCGCCAGCACCGTGTCCGCCGGCACCACGTGGGGGAAGGTGACCCCGCGGGCCCGGCCCCCGGCCTCGGCGACGACGCTGTCGCGCTCCGGGTACCGCGACTCGGGGAGGAGCAGGGTCCACGCCCGCCCGGCGAGCGCCTGCGGCAGGCGGCGCTCGTTGAAGCGGCGCACCCAGGTGGGGAGCGTGTCGGCGTAGTAGCTGCTGGTGGTGAAGGTGCCGTTGGATGCGTACCAGAGCACCGTCTGGTGCGCCCGGCCGAGCGGAAGGATGGCGCCCCGATCCTTCCGCGACACCGAGATGGCGCGCGTGCGGGGATCCTTCACCCGCATCCAGTCGGTGAGCACGCTCCCGCGGAAGCGGAAGGGCGACGCGCCGGCGCCGTCGGCCCCGATCAGCCGCGTCTGTACGTCCAGCACCCCGTAGTCGTTGCTGACGATGCCGGTGCCGCGCGGGAACCGCCCCGACATGACGGAAGCGTGCCCGGGCGCCGTCTCGGTGACGGCGTGGTCCTGGTGCGCGTTGGTGAACACCGCGCCGCCGTTCCACAGCCGCCCCAGCCCACCCGTGAGCTGCCCGGGCCAGCGGGTGAAGTAGTCCGGCCGGAGCTGGTCCACGGTGATGAACACCAGCAGCGCCGGCGCCGGTGCCTGGGCGGCCGCGGGAACGGCGGCGAAGGCGGCGAAGGCGAGGCCGAGGGCAAGGGCGAGCCGACGAAAGCAGCGGCGCGGCATCGGGGTCCCGGTCTGGATGGCGGGCACGTGGGTCCGCGAAGCTAGCGGCGGCCGTGCGACGCCGCCATTCGCCGCAGCGAGCCGGGCGGGCCCACGGTTTGGCCGGGCTCGGCGTGGGGGCCGGCGACCGGGTGGCGCTCTTCCTCCCGAACATCCCCGCGTTCGCCGTAGCGTACCTGGCCGCGCAAAAGGTGGCAGCGGTCGCCGTCTCCATCAACGCGCTGAACCGACTCCCTGCCGCCAAACGTCCTGCGCGCGGGGTTGACGCGTGAGCACGGCGCTGATAACTTATCGGCGCGCAACGAGTTAGCTCGTTGCGTTTTTGCGCCCGTAGCTCAGCTGGATAGAGCGTCTGACTACGGATCAGAAGGCCGGGGGTTCGAATCCCTCCGGGCGCACCTTGCCAAGTGAAGCCCCGGCAGCGTTTTACGCTGTCGGGGCTTTCGCTCGTTCCTGCCGGGTGGGATAGGTTTACGCGGCCTCGTCCAGGTCCGGCCGGTCCGGCCGCCGCGCGTCTCCTGCCATCAGCCCCGATCCGCCGGGTCGCCTGCCGCCGGAAGCCGAATGGCAAAGCTGGAACCTCGTCCCGGTTCGCTGTCCACCTCGATGTCTCCGCCCATCTTCCGAATCAGCTCGCGCGAGATCGCCAGCCCCAGGCCGAGACCTTCCGGCGCATCGGTTTCCGCGTGGGGAAGCCGGAAGTACGGCTGGAAGATGGCTTGGAGCTTCTCGGCCGGGATTCCCGGACCCGTATCCGCCACCTCGATGACACCCCAACGCCGGCCATCCGACTCGGCGACCCGCGCACCGATACGGATGGCACCCGACGGAGGCGTGTACTTCACCGCGTTCCCAATCAGGTTCACCAGCACCTGCCGCAAGCGGTCCGGATCGGCGCGCAGCGTGATGGCCGCGGCCGCGGCGACCGTGAGCGACTGGTTCTTCACCGTCGCGCTCGGGCGAACCATGAGCACCGCCTCTTCGACCACGGCACCCACGGAGACGGAGCTCGCGTGGATCCGCACGACGCCCGCGCTGAGCCGGGTCATGTCGAGCACGTTCTCCAGCACCGCGAGCAGGTGGCGCCCGCTCATGCGGATTCGCCCCAGCGCCTCCAGCTGGCGCTCCGACACCGGGCCCAGGATCGCCATCTCCATGAGCTCGGCGTAGGAGTCGATGGCGTTGAGGGGAGAGCGCAGGTCGTGGGACAGCGTGGCGAGCGCGCGGTCGCTCGTCTCGTCGGAGCCTCCCGCGCCCTCCACCGCGCGCATCCGCACCTCGCGCTCGCGGCGCACCTCCTCCTCCAGGCGGGCGATCTCCAGCGCGACCGCGACCTGGTCCGCCGCCGCGGACAGGAGCCATTCGTCTTCCTCGGGGGAGGAGCCTGCCTCGCGACGTGCCACGGCCAGCATGCCGGTGACCACGCCCTGGGCCACCAGCGGCACCCCGAGGTAGCCGTCGGGAAGCGGAGCACCGAGCAGCCCCTGGAGACGCTCGATCAGCGGATCGTCGAGCGCTTCCCCAAACCGCCGCAGGGCCGCTTCCTCCACGCCGTGCGAC
>DASYJZ010000289.1:0-26777 GCA_035995965.1 Longimicrobium sp.
GCGGAAGCGTCGGCGGGAGTGGTAGCCAAGGCGCTGGAGCGGCTGACCGAGTGCCGAGCGGTGGAGAGGCGGCGCCTGGCCGACGGAACCAGCGTGTATTCGGCGGCGCAGGCCGAATCGTAGCGCGCCCGCGGAGGGCCACATTCAACCAGCGACTTCGGAACGAGGCGAACGGATGGGCACCCTGAGCTGGACGACCACCGTCAACATGAGCGGGTTGCCCGCGATCAGCACCTCGCGCGCGGCCGCGCCGCTGGAAAGCCTTCGACCACGTGCAGGTGGTGGTGGACGCGGACAACAAGGAGAGGGCGGTGGAGGTCCAGCCCGGCCCCGCGGACCGCATCGCCCTCCTGTTGGTGTCGTCGAGCCATTACGGAGCCGGCCTGACCTTCGTCGCCGGCGACGGAATCGACGCGAAGAAGGACTCGAAGCCGCTGATCCTGGCCCAACCACTGGTGTTCGCCGGCGGCACGGTGGCGCTGCTGCACGCCACGCCCAACGTGCTGAAGTTCACCAACAACCTCAACAACCAGCCCGCCACGATCGACGTGTACGTCTTCCGCGACGCCACGCCGTAGCGTGGGTCCTCGCGACGTGTCCGTCCCCTCGACCGACAGGAGCCGTCCATGCCCCAGGCCCTCACCTACCCGGGCGTATACATCGAAGAGGTCCCCAGCGGTGTGCGCAGCATCTCCGGCGTCACCACCTCGATCGCCGCGTTCGTGGGGTGGGCGGCGCGCGGCGACACCGACCGGGCCACGCTCGTCCAGAGCTGGCAGGACTATGAGCGCCGCTTCGGAGGGCTGGACTCGCGCAGCCTGCTGGGCTACTCGGTGCTCCACTTCTTCAACAACGGCGGGCAGCAGGCGTACGTGGTGCGGCTCGTCGCCACCGGTGCGGCGACGGCTTCGGTCGTGCTGGACGCCGTGCTCACGGTCACGGCCCGCAACCCCGGCGACTGGGCCAAGGAGTACGGCGTGACCGCCCGCCCCGGCACCGGAGGAACGCGGTTCGGCCTCACCATTTCCCGGGTGCCGGCCTCGGGCCCGCCGGTGGTGGAAGAGGTGTTCGAGAACCTCTCCATGGATCCGGCGGACCGGCGTTTCGTGGAGAACGTGCTGGAGGCGGAGTCGGCGCTGGTGCGGGTCGCCCTGGTGGCCGGGGCCACCACTCCCCCGGACACCGCCGGCGTGGCGGTGAAGCTCGCCGGCGCGGCGGGGCTGGACGGGCCCGTGCTCGAACCCGACAACGCCCCGTTCGAGACCGCGCTCGGCCTTGCGGCGTCGACCGGCGGGGTGAACCACCTGCGGCGCGTGGACTTGTTCAACCTGCTGTGCGTGCCCGGCGAAACGGACCCGACGACCGTCGCGCTGCTGCAGAAGTTCGCCCGCGACCACCGCGCGTTCATGATCGTGGACTGCGCGCAGGGCGCCTCGTTCACCACCGTGCAGGCGGGCCCCCCCGCCGCGATCGCCGGCGACGACGGCATCAACGCGGCGTTCTACTTCCCCTGGGTGAAGGCGCCCGACCCGCTCCGGGAGAACCGCATCGCGGAATACCCCCCGTGCGGCTTCGTGGCGGGGCTGTACGCGAAGACGGACTCCACACGCGGCGTGTGGAAGGCGCCGGCGGGGGTGGACGCCAGCCTGAGCGGGGTGGCGGGGGTGAGGGAGGTGCTCACCGATCTGGAGAACGGCACCCTGAACGTCCAAGCGATCAACTGCCTGCGCGTCTTTCCGGTCTACGGGACGGTGGTGTGGGGCGCCCGCACGCTGCGCGGCAACAACGAGCTGGGCTCGGAGTGGAAGTACGTCCCCATCCGGCGCCTGGCGCTGTTCATCGAGGAGACGCTGTTCCGCGGCACCAAGTGGGTGGTGTTCGAGCCCAACGACGAGCCGCTGTGGGCGCAGATCCGGCTGAACGTGGGCGCGTTCATGAACGGTCTGTTCCGGCAGGGCGCCTTCCAGGGGCGCACCCCGCGCGACGCCTATTTCGTGAAGTGCGACGCCAACACCACCACGCAGGCCGACCGCAACCTCGGCATCGTGAACGTGCTGGTGGGGTTCGCGCCGCTCAAGCCCGCCGAGTTCGTGGTCATCCGCATCCAGCAGATCGCCGGCGAGATCCAGACCTGAGGGGAGAGCCCAAACCCATGGCCCAGTTCAGCGTCAACACGCAACGCTTCGACCCGTACAAGAACTTCAAGTTCCGGGTCCGGTGGGACGGCCGCTACGTGGCCGGCGTCAGCAAGGTGGGCGCGCTCAAGCGTAGCACCGAGGTGGTGGAGCACCGCGAGGGGGGCGACCCCTCCACGGCGCGCAAGTCGCCGGGGCGCACCAAGTACGAGGCCATCACCCTGGAGCGCGGCGTGACCCACGACGTGGAGTTCGAGCGCTGGGCCAACAAGGTGTGGAACTTCGGGTCCGGCCTGGGGGCCGAGGTGTCGCTGAAGGACTTCCGCAAGGACATCCTGATCGAGCTCTACAACGAGGCGGGGCAGCTGGCGCTGACCTACAAGGTCTATCGCTGCTGGCCCTCCGAGTTCCAGGCGCTCCCCGACCTGGACGCCAACGCCAACGCGGTGGCCATTCAGCACCTGAAGCTGGAGAACGAGGGGTGGGAGCGCGACTACGAGGTGACCGAGCCCGACGAGCCGGGCTTCAACGAGCCGGTGTGACGCGTGGAGACGCCCACCCGCCTCGGTCTGCTGGAGCTCTGGGAGCAGGCGCGCGGGCTGCACCCGCTGGACCGCGCGCTGGCGATGGCCGGCGCCGCCTTCCCCGACGCCCCCCGCGAGGCGCTGGCCGAGCTGAGCGCGGGCGAGCGCGACGCGGTGCTGCTGGAACTGCGCCGCGCCGCGTTCGGCGCGCGGATGCCGGGGTACGCGGACTGCCCGCGCTGCGGCCAGCGGCTGGAGTTCACCCTCGACGCCGAGCGGGTGCGGCTGCAGGCGGCGCTCCCCCACACGGCCGGGCGCACGGTGCGGCTGGAGAGCGGGCTCGCCTTCCGCCTCCCCACCAGCCGCGACCTGGCCCGGGTGGCGGGCGAGGGCGGGCCGGAGGCGGCGGCGCGGCGCCTGGCCGACCTCTGCCGGGTGGAGGCGGCGGACGACGGCGGCGCGGCGGATTGGCCCGACGCGGTGCTGGCCGAGGTGGAGGCGGCGATGGCCGAGGCCGATCCGCAGGCCGACGTGGAGCTGGACTTCGACTGCGCCGTGTGCGGGCACCCCTGGCGGGTCCCCTTCGACGTGGCCGGCTACGTGTGGGAAGAGATCGAGTCGCGCGCGGGCCGGCTGCTGGTGGAGGTGCACGCCCTGGCACGCGCCTACGGGTGGACGGAGCGCGACATCCTGGCGCTGAGCGACGCGCGGCGCGCCGCCTACCTGGAGCTGGCGGGCGCATGAGCGGCTACCTGCGCAGGCTCGCCGCCCGGTCGCTTCAGGCCGCCCCCGCCGTGCATCCCGCCGTGCGGCTCCCCTACGCGCCGCTCCCCGCCGACGATGCGCCCATGGCGGCGGCGGCGACCCCCGGCGTCGCCACGCTTCCCTTCCCCCCGTCCGCGCATCCGCGCCGGGCCGCTCCTCACGACGCCGATCCCCGTCCTCCACTCCGTGAGGTCGAGCCGCCCGGCGACCCGCGTCAAGCACCGGCCGCCCGGAGCTCCGCGGCCCTTCCGCTCCCGCCGACGGAACATCCGGAGATGGACGAGCGGGCATCGCGTCCAACCCCGTCCCCCTTCATCCCGCTCGTCGTGGAGGCGGCGCCCTCCACGGCGGGGGTGCGGGACGCGGGGCGGGGCAGGGCGCTCCCCTCCGCAGGCGCCGTCTCCGCCGTCGCGGCGGCGAGCCCCCCGGCGCGGCAGGGTGCGCGCGCGGAGCGGGACGGCCTCTCCGTCGCCGCCGCCGCGGCGCAATCCGTGCCCACCCTGCCGCGCGGCGCGGCGGAGCGGGCGGCGGCCGCGCGGGCGGCGGCGGACGAGGGGCCGGCGGTGGTGGAGGTGAGGATCGGGCGCATCGAGATCGCCGCGCCGCCCCCGTCGCCCGCCCCGCCCCGGCGCGCAGCCGGGCCAGAGCGGCGCCCGATGACCCTCTCCGAATACCTGGAGCGCCGCCGCGGGAGGGGGCGATGAGCAACGCCCTGGCGGTGGCCGCCGTGAGCGCGGTACTGCGCGACCTGTTGGACTCGGGGATGATCGAGCACTCGGTCACCGACGCCGTGGGCCAGGGCGTCACCGTATCGGCGGTGGCGCCCGACACCATCGAACTGACGGGTCCCAAGGCCAAGCCGCGGCTGAACCTGTTCCTGTACCAGGTGACCGCCAACGCGGCCTTGCGCAACGCGGGGCTGCCCGCGCGCGACGGATCGGGCGCCCGCACGGGCGAGGTTCCGCTGGCGCTGGACCTCCATTATCTGGTTACGGCCTACGGAACCGACGACTTCCAGGCAGAGGTGCTCCTCGGCTATGCCATGCAGCTCCTGCACGAGACGCCGGTGCTCGCCCGCGGCGACATCCGCAAGGCCCTGGCGCCCGCGGGACCCGTGAGCGCCGGCCTGCTCCCCGGCGTCTACAAGGCGTTGCGCGCCGCCGACCTGGCGGACCAGGTGGAGCAGATCAAGGTCACCCCGGCCACCCTGAACCCCGAGGAGATGTCACGGCTCTGGTCCGCGCTCCAGGCGCACTATCGGCCGACCGCGCCCTACCAGGTGTCGGTGGTGCTGATCGAGAGCCGACGTTCGGCGCGCTCCGCGCCGCCGGTGCTCTCGCGCGGCCCCGTGGACCCGGTCAGCGGGCGCGAGCGCGGCATCGTGGCCGAGCCCGGGCTGCTGCCGCCTCTCCCCGCCATCGACGCCGTGCAGCCGCCGGACGGCCAGCCCGCCGCCCGGCTGGGCGACACGGTTGAAGTGAGGGGGCATCACCTGGACGGCGTGACCCGCGAAGTGCTCCTCTCCAGCGCCCGGCTGCAGGTGCGGGTGACGGTGGCGGCGCTGGCCGGGGGCGGCCACGGCCTGCTGCGTTTCACGGTCCCGTCGACCCCCGCCACCCTCCCCGCGGGCGTGTACCGGCTCACTGCGCTCGTCAAGCGGGCGGGCGAGCCGCAGCCGCGCGCCACCAACGAGCTGGTGCTGGTGGTGGCGCCGGAGATCACCACGGCGCTGCCGCTCACCCGGATGACGGCCGCCATGGCCGCCGGTCTCACGCTCGACTGCCGTCCACATGTGCGCCCCGGCCAGCGCGCCTCGCTGATCCTGGGCGAGCGCGAGGCCGTGGCCGAGCCGTTCACGGCGATCGCACCCAAGCTCACTTTCCGCTTTCCGGACCTTGCACCCGGGTCGTACCTGGCGCGCCTGCGGGTGGACGGCATCGAGTCGCTGGTCATCGACCGGTCGGCGGTGCCGCCGAAGTTCTTCGACCATGTGGTGAAGGTCGTATGAACGCTCCCGCGGCGGCCGCCTGGCTGGAGGAGAACCAGCAGCGCCTGGTGGCGGAGTTCACGCGGCTGAAGGCCCGGCTGGCGCCCGGCGCGCCGCCCGCGGAGGAATCTCCCGGCGACGGCGGCAGGGCGGACGGCGCGACACCGCCAGCGGCGATCGACTGGGTGGCGGCGCTCTTCGGACTGAGCGCCTTCGAGCGCGACGTGCTGCTGCTGTGCGCCGGAGTGGAGATGGACGCGGGGGTGGCGGCGAGCTGCGCCGCCGCGCAGGGCGGCGAGCGCCCCTGGGCCACATTCGGGCTGGCGCTGGCCGCGCTGGACGAGCCGCACTGGAGCGCGCTGACCCCCGTGCGCCCGCTGCGCCGCTGCCGGCTGCTGGAGGTCGAGCCGGGGCCGGCGCTGACGTCCAGCCCGCTGCGCATGGACGAGCGCGTGCTGCACTTCCTGGCGGGGGTGGGCTTCCTGGACCCGCGGCTGCAGCCGCTGCTGCGCCGGCGCGATCCGCCGGAGACGGCCGCCGCCGCGCACGAGGAGCTCTCCGCCGCCGCGGCCGTGCGGTTGCGCGGGCGCCAAGGACCAGCCCCGGTGGTGATGCTCACGGGCGACGACCCGTGGGGGCAGGAAGACGTGGCGGCGCTGGCCGCGGCGGCGCTGGGGCTGCAGCTGCACGTGCTGCGGGCCGACGACCTCCCCACGGGCGCGGCGGAGCTGGACGCGCTGGCCACGCTGTGGGACCGCGAGGCCGCGCTGCTGCCGGGCGCGCTGCTGGTGGCCTGCGAGGGCGCGGCGCCCCCCGGCCTCGCGCGACTCGCCGAGCGCGTGGAGGGCCTGCTCTTCGTGGCCACGCGCGAGCCGGTGCCGCTGCGGCCGCCGGTGCTGCGCCTGCAGGTGGACCGTCCGGAGGCGCTGGACCAGCGGCGGCTGTGGGAGCACGCGCTGGGCCCCGCGGCGGCGCGGCTGAACGGCGCGCTGGACGTGCTGGCCGGGCAGTTCCGCCTGAGCGCGCAGACCATTCTGGCCGCGGGCGCCGAGGCCGGGGCCGCGCTGGCAGCGAGCGACCGACCCGCCGCGGCACTGTGGAGCGTCTGCCGCGCGCTGGGCGGGGCGCGGCTGGAGGAGCTGGCCCAGCGCATCGAGCCCGCCGCCCGCTGGGACGACCTGGTGCTCCCTGCGGCGCAGCTGGCCACGCTGCGGCAGGTGGCGGCCCACGTGCGGGGGCGCGTGCGGGTGTACGAGACGTGGGGGTTCGCGTCGCGGGGCCGGCGCGGGCTGGGGATCGCCGCGCTGTTCGCCGGCGAGAGCGGGACGGGGAAGACCATGGCCGCCGAGGTGCTGGCCGCCGAGCTGGACCTGGACCTGTTCCGCATCGACCTCTCCGCCGTGGTCAGCAAGTACATCGGCGAGACGGAGAAGAACCTGAGAAAGGTCTTCGACGCGGCCGAGGACGGCGGGGCCGTGCTGCTCTTCGACGAGGCCGACGCGCTGTTCGGCAAGCGCAGCGAGGTGAAGGATAGCCACGACCGCTACGCCAACATCGAGGTCAGCTACCTGCTGCAGCGGATGGAGGCGTACCGCGGGCTGGCGATCCTCACCACCAACCTGAAGTCGGCACTGGACACGGCGTTCCAGCGGCGGCTGCGCTTCGTGGTGCAGTTCCCCTTCCCCGACGCCGAGCAGCGGATGGAGATCTGGCGGCGCGTGTTCCCGCGCGAGACGCCCACGCGGGGGCTGGACCACGCGCGGCTGGCGCGGCTGCACGTGGCCGGAGGTGCCATCCGCAACATCGCCCTGGGCGCCGCCTTCCTGGCCGCCGACCAGGACGGCCCGGTGGAGATGCTACACCTGCTGCACGCCGCCCACGCCGAGTGCGCCAAGACCGAACGCCCCCTGAACGAGGCCGAGACGAGGGACTGGGTATGAGCCGCCGCGTCCGCGTGACCATCGACGAGCTGGCGCTCGGCGGCTTCCCGCCCGCGGAGCGCGCCGCGATCGTGGCCGGGCTGCGGCGGGAGCTGGCCGCCCGGCTCGCCGCGCCGGGCGCCCTGCCGGCGGAGGGCCGCGCCATCCCGCGGCTGGGCGCCGGGACGCTCGCGCCCGCCGCCAGCCCCCAGGCGACCGGCGCGCGCGTGGCGGAGGCGGTCGTGAAAGGCATCTCGCGATGAGCGCTCGCTCCTCGGCTTCGCCCGTACTCGCCGCAGCGCCACGCAACGCGTCTACCGTCGGCGTGAACCGCACGTTCCTGCAGCGGAAGTACGCCTGCGACGACCAGCTGCCCGCTTTGGGGAATGCGCCGCTGGAGCCGCGCTTCACCCACGACTTCGAGCGGATGGGTGTCCACGCCGGTAACACGCCCGCCGTGCAGCCGGCGGTGTCGGCAGCCGCAGCGACCACCTCGCGGCTCCTGCAGCGCACGTGCGGGTGCGGAGGGACGCCGGATCCGGACGGCGAGTGCGAGGCCTGCCGTAGAGAGCGGATCGGACGCGAGCGCGACGCCACGGCCGTGCAGCCCACGCTGGAGGTCGGCCGCCCCGACGACCCGCTGGAGGCGGCCGCCGACCGCGCGGCCGAGCAGGTGATGCGCGCGTCCGTTCCCGCGCCGACGGAGCCCGGCGCGTCCGAGGTGGCGCGCGAGCGGCTCCAAGCCAGCGCGGTGGGAACCGCGGTGCCCAAGGTGACGCCACGCGGGCAGGCCGGGATCTACGCGCTCCATGGCGGTGGGCGAGCGCTGCCCGCGGGTGAGCAGAGATTTTTCGGCGCGCGCTTCGGCCATGACTTCGGCTACGTGCGCGTGCACGCCGACGGTCGCGCCGCCGGGCTGGCCAGCGAGGTCGGGGCACGCGCCTTCACCGTCGGGCGCCACGTCGTGTTCGGCGCCGGCGAGTACCGCCCGGAGACGGCTGCGGGCCGGCGGCTTCTCGCCCACGAGCTGGCGCACACCATCCAGCAGGGACACGCCCCGCGCCGGGCGCACCGAAGCCCGGTGATGATAAACGGGCACGCGTCTGCCCGCGTTCAGCGCAAGACGCTGGTGGAAGAGCGCGCCGCCGGATGCGGGATCTGCTATCCGAGCGCGAGGCTCGCCGGAATGGTGGCACACAAGGAGATCCAGTTCGCGTGGATGCTCCCCTACATGCTGGGGAAGGCGGGGAAGGCGGCGCGCACCGCGGAAGAGGGGATACGGTGCGGGAGACGGCTGAGGCCCGACATCGTGCTGCATCCCAGCCCCCACGTGTGGGTCATCGGATCGATCAAGCCGGCGCGGCAGCGGTGGTACGACAAGGGAAAGTACGATTTCATCAGGTACCGCGACTGCATTCGCGCCTACGACGGGGATGCGAAGGTCGTTCCCCTCAGGATCCCCGGGATCGACAAGGGTCTGCTCCCGTTCCCCAACTGGCAGGCACCAGAAACATGCGAGGGGCAGAAGCTGCGGCTGAACCCACCGGACGAGTGGGGCGTGTACGGATACTACTGCTCGCCCAAGCGCTCCACGATCAAGCAGAGGAACCCGAAGTGCCGTTGCGGGCCCCGTAAGAAGAAGGAAAAGCAGCGGAAGCCCAGGACCGTCGATCCCGAAACGCAGGCGCCGAAGATCCCGGTGCCGGGCATCGACGGGCCGTGGACCCAGGTGCCGCGACTCCGGACTCCGAAGACGAAGCTCCCGAAGATCAAGGTGACCACGCCGAAGCTGAAGCCGGCGGCGGGCTCGGCGGGGGCGTTTAACCTGGGGATAGGCCTCTCGCTCCTGGGCACGAACGTCGGGGCTGCCAACGCGGGTGTGGGCGTTTCGCTCCTTTCCAAAGGGGCCACGGTGGAGACTGTGGGTGCTGGCGTGGTCTACAACTCCCAGGGCGTCGCCGTGGGATCGGTGGGAGCGGGGTCTTCCACCAACAGCATGGGGGCCACGGCGGGGACGGCCAGCGCCGGGACGGTCGACGAGTCGAAGGGCGCCGCTGCCGGAGTGGCCGTGGCGGGAAGCGCCGAGCGCACCGAGGGCACAGCCACCGGCGTGGTGGGCTCCGGCAGCGCGAAGGACGTGAAGGGCGACGCCAGCGGCGTCAGCGGGACGGTCGACGCCGCCACGAAGGGCACTGGCGACCCCACGGGTTCCGAAACCACGGAGGGTCCGGAGGGCGGCGGCATGAAGGACCCGTCGTCACCGGGGAAAGGCACGGAAGCAACGGAAGGGGGAACGGCGGAGAAGAAGGGTGGTGGTGAAAAGGGTGCGGGATCAGGGATGGGCCAGGCGAAGGAAGGCGGTGGGACGACGGGCACGGGATCGGGAGTGATCCAGACGCTGGACAGGGCCGGCGGCGACGACGCGGCATTCCCGAACCTGCAGGCAATCCTCTCCACGCCCGCGGGGAAGGAGGTGCTGGCCGAGGCCACCCAGGTGTCGAAGCAGTTGGAGGGCGCCACGCCTCTGCAGCGCGAGCTGCTGAAGGCGATCGTCGTCACCAACCCCGGTGGCGTTCTGCTGGTGCCGAGCACGACGTGGATGGAGACGTTTCTCGCCGCCACGGCGGACCTCGATGCCGCGGCGGTCGAGAAGCTGAAGGTGCCGGGCTGGCTCCCGACGGAGAAGCTCACTCCCCAGGAGCTGCGCAAACGGATCGACGCGGTGCTGAAGGCCCCGGAGAACGCATTGTGGAGTGCGGATGCGCTCCCCAAGCCGCGCACGGGGAAGAGCGGAGACGTGGACGAAAAGCAGGCCGGCAAAGGCGGACAGGACGGTATGGGTACGGCGAAGGAGCCTGTCGAGACGGGCCAGGGCAAGGGGACCAGTAGTACGCAGAAGCCGGACAACGACCAAGGGGTCATCGGGCAGCGCGGCCTCAAGCCGGATGAGAAGGTGGGAGGGGCGACGCAAACCGCGACCATCAAGTCGGTGGACCGGCGCGTGAAGAACGGCCACACCTTCAAGGTGGGCGACACGGCGACGATCAAGGTGCGGTACTACGTCCTGGACTTTGGCGTGTACGACGCCACCCTCCCGGTAAAGGTGGTCGACACGGACCCGCTCACCTTCGAGCACACCGAGACGGTGGTGCTGGAGAAGAAGGAAGGAGAGTTGGTGGTCGGGCTTCGGCAGCTGGTCAAGGGCGGCAAGTTCTCTTTTTCGAAATATGGGCCCGCGAAAAAATGATCGAGGCGATCTGCGCAATAGGCTCCTGGCGAGGGAGAGCGCGGGGAATGGCGATGCACGAGAGAGTGGAACGACCCGGCAAGGATGCCGTCGCGGCGCCGCCCAGGGCGCTGTTGACCGGAAAACCCGCGGGACCCCGCACCGTGCGGCCCGAGGTGTCCGGCGGCGGCCGTCCATTGGAGCCAGCCGCGCGCGCCGACATGGAGGCGCGCCTGGGCCACGACTTCGGGGACGTGCGCGTGCACACTGAAGCGTCGGCCGCCGCGCTTGCCGAGGAGGTGAACGCCTGCGCCTTCACTGTGGGCGATCACGTAGTGTTCGGCGCGGATGCATTCGCCCCTTCCTCCCCCGATGGCCGCCGCCTGCTCGCGCACGAGCTGGCGCACGTGGTCCAGCAGTCCGGCGGCGGCGGCGCCCGCCCCTCGCCCGCCGAGGCCTCCGCGCTGGAGGCCGAGGCCGAGCACGCCGCCCACGCGCGGCCGGGGGCGCATCCGCCGCTGCGCCCCCGGCCCGGCGCCGCGGGCACGCTCCAGCGCCAAGCCAAGCCGGCCCCCCCCTCGCCATCGGCGATGTTCGCCATGCTGCTGACCGGAGCGATGACGGACAAGGAGGCGGCTGAGGCGCTGGAGATCTTCCGCAAGCTGCCACCGAACGACCGCCGCGCGATCTTCACGTCGCACTTCGCCGCCGGGGGCATCGC
Source organism: Longimicrobium sp. (assembly GCA_035995965.1). Lineage (GTDB taxonomy): Bacteria > Gemmatimonadota > Gemmatimonadetes > Longimicrobiales > Longimicrobiaceae > Longimicrobium. The sequence goes on from DASYJZ010000289.1 coordinate 11,278, forward strand.
CAGGCTGCTGCGCGCGGTCTCGAAGGCCGACGCGATCAACAAGTATCCCATCGAGCTGCAACAGATCCTGCGCTGGGTGGAGGAGGCGGAGACGCGCGCGGCGACGAAGATGACGGACGACAAGATGGCCGGAGTCCAGGCCGCCTTCCAGATCTCCGAAGCGGAGAAGAAGGCGAAGGCGAAGCTCGCGAAGTCCACGCCCAAGGGGGTCAAGCCGCCCGCGCCCACGCAGAAGGACCTGGAGGCGGCGCGCGAGGAGGCGGTGGCGGCCACCTCCATCGGCGCGGCGACCACCGACAGCTGGGGGAAGATGAAGAAGCCCGAGCGCGACAAGTGGCTCGCGCGGGGTCGGGCGGCGGTCAAGAAGGTGGTTGCGCTGGCGGCCAAGCACCCGGAGCTCGGGCTCACCGAAGACCGGATGGAGGCCGACTTTCCCGCCGTGGAGCAGCGAGGATCCGGCGTGCTCGCGTTCTCGAAGCAGGACGGCAAGGGGCGCTCCGTGGCCGTGTACGGCTTCGAGTTCGTGGTCGCGGTCGAGGCGGACCCGGCCTATGCCCTCAGCACCGTGGTGCACGAGCTGTTCGGGCACCAGGAGTACGGCAAGTACGGCACCGAGTACCACCTGGCGCTCTACGACGCGGCGCAGAAGAAGATCCCCGGCTACAAGCAGCCCATGGCGGGGACTCCCGCCCGCAGGTCCGAGATCGACGCGTACGCGTACAAGGAGACCGAGATCTACGCGCTGCTGCGGGAGCTGCCGTACTTCACGCCCGTGGCCAAGAAGCACCAGGGCGTCGGCATCGCCAACCCCGACCCCAAGGACCTGGTCCTCGGCCACCTGAACGACATGAAGGAGCAGTGGGCCCCTGGACTCATCACCGGAATCGTCCACGGGCTGTACCAGCGGCTGCTGCTGGACCCGCGCATCGGGGGAACGGCCCTGAACGCGTTCCGCACGGCCGTGACCCGGGTGTGGCCGGCCGAGGCCAAGGAGATGCTGAAATGAGCTCCGCGCCCGGCCGTCACGCCGAGCTGGACGCCGCGCTCGCCGCCTTGCAGTCGCCGCGGGGAGGCGCCCCGGACCAAGCCGCGCGCGAAGGCGCGCGCGACTACCTGCTGGCGCACGCGGACGCGGCCCATCCGCGCCTGCTCGCGCTGCTGGAGGAGGGGATGGCCGCCAGCCCGCTGGCCGTGGTGGAGCTGCTCCCCGCCTTCGGCAGGCCGGAGAGCGTGCCTGCGCTGGAGAGGCTGGTGCGCGCCGGCGCCGAGCGCACCAGCCGCGTGGCCGCCGAGGCGCTGGCGCGGCACCCCCACGCGGCCGCCCTGGCGGCGCTGCTGGGCGCCTTCTCCGCCGGGACCGCCGAAGCCGTGACCGCGGCGGCGGACGGCCTGCTAGCCCGCGGCGATCCCGCCGCCTGCCACGCCCTCGCCGCCGTCCTGGACCATCCCGACGCCACCACGCGCTACCACGTGGTGCAGGCGGCCGCGGGGCTGGGATGCCTGTCCGCCGCAAAGCGGGCGGCGATCGGCACCTCCGACCCCGACCCCGACATCCGCTCGCTCGCCCTCGGCCACGCGTAAAGGAGAACCGTGTCCTCGTTCCCCGGCTCACCGCAGCTCGTGAAGGGCGGACTGGTGCTGATCGACCCGGAGACGGCGGCGATCCGCCGGGTGATCACGCTGCAATACAACCCCGACTCGCTGCAGCGCACGCTGCAGGTGCAGGGTGCCGGCGAGGGCGGCGGCGCCCGCTCCGAGGCGCTGCGGCTGAAGGGGCCGGCGGTCGAGACGCTCAAGCTCGAGGCCGAGATCGACGCCGCCGACCAGCTCGAGCTCCCCGACCAGAACGCGAACACCGTCGCCCTGGGCATCCACCCCCAGCTCGCCGCCCTGGAGACGCTGGTGAACCCCACCGCGGCCGACCTGTCCGCCCACCAGGCGTTGGCCGCCGCGGGCACCATCGAGATCCTTCCCACCGAGGCGCCGCTCGCGCTCTTCGTCTGGAGCCGGCAGCGCATCGTGCCGGTGCGGGTCACCGAGCTGAGCGTGACCGAGGAGGCGTTCGACCCCGCGCTGAACCCGATCCGCGCGAAGGTGTCGCTGGGGCTGCGCGTGCTCACCGTGGACGACGTGGGCTTCGGCCACCGCGCCGGAGACCTGTTCATGAGCTACCTGCGGGGGAGGGAGCAACTGGTGGCGCGCGCGCCGGCCGGCACCCTCTCCAGCTTCGGCATCGGAGGCATCCCGTGACCGACCCGCTCAAGACACTCGAGGCGTTGCTGGGCGGCGCCGCCGCGGGGACGCCCGCCTTTCCGCCCAACAGCCGCTACCACGCCGTCGGCACCGCCGTGCACGTGCGTGGCGACGGACGCAACGTGGCGTACCTGCGGCGCCGCTTCGTCCCCCCGCCGGAGCGCTTCGCCGAGATCGCGACGCACGCGGTGGTGCAGGGCGAGCGGCTGGACCACCTGGCCGCGCGGTACTTCGGCGACCCGGAGCTGTTCTGGCGCCTGGCCGACGCCAACGGCGCGCTGCGCCCCGACGAGCTGGTGGAGACACTGGGGCGCCGCCTGCGCATCACCCTTCCCGAGGGCATCCCCGGAGGGTCCGGTGGCTAAGGGCGTGGAGCTGACCGTGCTGATCGGCCCCGGCGTGCCGGTGCCCGCCCCGCGCGACGTGGTGGAGGCGCTGGAGAGCGTGCAGGTGACTAGCGGCACCACCCAGAGCGGCTTCCAGCTCACCTTCGCCGTGGGCAAGACGTCGCGCCTGATGACCACGCTGCTCCCGTCCGGATACCTGGACCCGGTGATCACCCGCGTGATCCTGGTGGCCACCGTGCGCGGCATCCCCCAGGTGCTGATGGACGGCGTGGTGACGCGGCACGAGGTCTCCCCTGCGGGCGAGCCGGGGAAGTCCAAGCTGACCATCACCGGCGAGGACCTGTCGCTGCTGATGGACTTGGTAGAAATGCCGTTCATGCGCTACCCCGCCATGCCCGTCGTCGCCCGGGTGTACGCGATCCTGGCCAAGTACGCCGCGGTTGGGGTCGTTCCCGTGGCCCTCCCGCCGATCATCCCCGAGACCGACACCCCGGTCAAGCTGATCCCCGCCCAGAGGGGCACCGACCTGCAGTACCTCCGGGAGATGGCGGGGCACTGCGGCTACGTGTTCTACGTGGAGCCCGGCCCGGCGCCGCGCACCAGCATCGCCTACTTCGGCCCCGACCTGCGCATCCCCGTGCCGCAGCCCGCGCTCAGCGTGAACATGGACGCGCACACCAACGTGGAGTCGCTCTCCTTCTCCCTAGACGGCGACCAGAAGAAGATCATGGTCCTCACCACCTTCGACCCGGTGACGAACAAGATCCCGCTGCCAATCCCCGTTCCCAATCTGAGCGTGCTCCGGCCGCCGATGGGCGCGCGCCTGCCGCCCCCACGCCGCGTGGAGTTCATGCACGAGACGGCCAAGCTGAGCGCCGCCACGGCGGCCAACCGCGCCCTCTCGCTGAGTTTCGCCGCCGCCGATTCGGTGACGGGCACCGGCTCGCTGGACGTGTCGCGCTACGGGCGGGTGCTGCGCTCGCGCATGCTGGTGGGGGTGCGGGGTGCGGGGATCACCTACGACGGCCTGTACTACGTGAACAGCGTGACCCACACGCTCAAACGCGGCGAGTACAAGCAGAACTTCACCCTGTCGCGCGACGGCCTGGTGTCGCCCACGCCCGTGGTGCCCGTATGAGCGCCCCGGACGGCGGCGGGCGCGCCTTCTTCGGCAAGTACCGCGGCACGGTGATGAACAACGTCGACCCGCTGATGCGCGGGCGGCTGATGGTGCAGGTGCCCGACGTGCTGGGGCTGGTGCCCAGCAGCTGGGCCGAGGCGTGCGCGCCGCTGGCCGGGCCCACCGGCCCGCCCATGGGCGTGTACCTGGTGCCGCCGATCGGGGCGGGGGTGTGGGTGGAGTTCGAGCAGGGCGACCCCGACTACCCGATCTGGGTGGGGTGCCGCTGGGGCGCCGCCTCCGACGTCCCCCCGCTGGCCAAGGCGGGGCTCCCGGTCTCGCCCAACCTGGTGCTGCAGAGCGCCGGGCAGAACCTGCTGATGATCAGCGACATGCCGCCCACCCCGGCCACCGGCGGCATCATGCTGAAGAGCGCCACCGGCGCCATGATCGTGGTGAACGACAGCGGCGTCTACATCCTGAACGGCAAGGGCGCCTCCATCACCCTGGTGGGCCCCACCCTCACCGTGAACAACGGCGCCCTCACCGTGGTGTGAGGAGAAAGGCCCGACCATGCCCGGACCGGTCCTGCACCTGGGCGCCACCGTGCTCTGCGCGCACGGAGGACAGGCCATGCCCACCGCACCCACCCCGCGGGTGCTGGTGAGCGGCCAGCCGGCTGCCACCCTGGGCGCGCCGTACGCCGTGGCCGGCTGCGGCTTCGTGCCGCCGGCGGGGAACGGGCCCTGTGTGACGGCGCAGTGGGTGGTGGGCGCCACGCGCGTCTTCTCGGCGGGGCAGCCGCTGGTGATCTCCACCGGCCAGGCGGTTTGCGCGCCCACGGGAACGCCCCTGATCCCCGTGGCGTCGCAGACCAGGGTCATCGCCACCTGAGGCCGCCATGAACCTCCACTTCCCCTACGGGTTCGACGGCCGCGGCCGCACCGCCGCCGACGACGAGGAGCGCTGGGTGCGGGGGCTGGTGGAGCAGGTGCTCTTCACCGCGCCGGGCGAGCGCGTCAACCGCCCTGACTTCGGCAGCGGCTTGGAGCAGCTGGTGTTCGCCCCCGCCAGCGTGGAGCTGGCCGCCACCACGCAGATGCTGGTGCAGGGCGCGCTGCAGCACTGGCTGGGCGAGCTGATCGAGGTGGAGCAGGTGGAGGTGCGGGCGGACGACGCGGCGCTGGAGGTGACGGTCGGCTACCGGCTGCGCCGCACCGGCGCCCGGCAGGTACAGGCCTTCACGCAGGGAGGCGCCCCGTGACCTACCGCTGCTGCGACGAGCTGCGGCGCGACGCGGTGCGCGCCCACGCCACCCTGAACGGGATCGACACGCTGGAGGTGGTGGACGCCGACGCGCCCGCGGCCAGCCCACGCCAGCGCACGCTGCTGCTGCGCTGCCTGAAGCCCGTCCCGCCGCTCACGCGCGACCAGGTGCGCATCGAGGGCGGCGAGCGCATCCGCCCGGTGCCGGTGGAGTGGGCGGCGCCGGCATCGGCCCCGCCGGCCGCGCTCACCACGGCGGCCGAGAAGGCGTTCTTCGCGGCGCTGGCCGAGCCCGACCACGTGCTGCTGGTCCGCACCGCCTCTTCCGGCGACTACTCCACCTACCGGCTGCGCCTGGTCCGCTCCCCGCTCGACGCCCTGCCGCCGCCGGACTTCGACCCACGGCTGTCGGGGCTCGACTTCTCCTTCAAGGTGGAGTGCCCGAACCCGTTCGACTGCGCCCCGCGCCGCTCGTGCCCCGCGGAGCCCGCCCCGGAGCCGGAGATCGACTACCTGGCGAAGGACTACGCCAGCTTCCGCCGGCTGCTGCTGGACCGGCTCGCGCAACTCGTTCCCGGGTGGCGCGAGCGGAGCGTGGCGGACCTGGGGGTGGCGCTGGCCGAGCTGCTGGCGTACGTGGGCGACCACCTGAGCTACCGGCAGGACGCGGTGGCCACCGAGGCGTACCTGGAGACGGCCCGGCGGCGGGTCTCGCTGCGGCGGCACGCGCGGCTGGTGGACTACGCGATGCACGACGGCTGCAACGCCCGCGCGTGGGTGGCGCTGGAGGTGTTGGCCGATCTGGCGCTGGCCCCCGCCGACGCGCGCTTCTACACCCGTCTCCCCGGCCTCCCGGAGCGGATGGTGCCGGGCTCGCGCGAAGACCGGCAGGCGCTGGAGCGGACGCCGGAGGTGTTCGAGCCCGTCTATGCCGAGACGCTGTTCGCCGCGCACAACCGCCTGGACCTGTACACCTGGGGCGACCGGCGCTGCTGCCTGGCCCGCGGCGCCACCGGCGCCACCTTGGCCGGACACCTTCCCGACCTGCGCCCCGGGCACGTGCTGGCGCTGGTGGAGGTGAAGGGCCCGCGCACCGGCCATCCCGACGACGCCGACCCGCGGCACCGCCACGTGGTGCGGCTGACCGCGGTCGAGCACACCCGCGGCGGGGCGCCGCTGGCCGACCCGCTCACCGGCGACCGGATCACCGAGGTCGCCTGGGACCGCGAGGACGCACTCCCGTTCCCCCTCTGCGTGTCGTCGCTCCGCGACGACGGGGCGTTCCAGGACGGGGTGAGCGAGGCGCGCGGGAACGTGGTGCTGGCCGACCACGGGATGACGGTGCGCGAGGCGCTCGCCCTCGTGCCGCCGCCGCGCCTGTACGCCGCGCCCTCGCCCGCCTCCGACCCCTGCGCCCCCGCGGCGCCGGCGCCGCTCCCCGCGCGCTTCCGCCCGCGCCTGGCCGCCGGCCCGCTCACCCAGGCGGGGCCGCACGCGGTGCGCGTGTGGAGCGGCGGAAAGCGGCTCGCCGTGCCGCTGTACCTGGCGCCCGTCGCGCGCGCGCTGCGCCGGGAGATGGCCGGGGTGGCGCCCGAGTCGTGGCTCGTGGAAGACCCCGCCGGCGCGGCGCTGGAGTGGAGCCCGCGGCGCGACCTCCTCTCCAGCGCCGCGTCGGCGCGCGACTTCGTGGCCGAGGTGGAGGACGACGGCACCGCCGCGCTGCGCTTCGGCGACGACCGGCACGGCCGCTCCGGGAACGTGGGCGCGGAGACCATCGCCCACGTGGCGGCGGCGGACGCCCGGCTGGTGCGCGCCTGGAACCCGTGCCCCGCGGCGGGCGGCGCCGACCCCGAGACCGCCGCCGAGGTGCGCCGACGCGCCCCCGAGGCCTTCCGCACCCAGGAGCGGGCGGTGACGACGGAGGACTACGAGGCCATGGCCGGCCGGCACCCCGAGGTGCAGCGCGCCGCGGCCACGCGGCGCTGGACGGGGAGCTGGCACACCGTGTTCGTGACCGTAGACCGCGCCGGCGCGGCCCCGGTGGACGCCGCCTTCGAGGCGGAGCTGGTGGACCACCTGGAGCGCTACCGCCTGGCCGGCGAGGACCTGGAGGTCGACGCGCCCCTCTGGGTGCCGCTGGAGGTGGAGATGGCGGTGTGCGTGGCCCCCGGCTACCTCCGCGCCGACGTGCAGGCGGCGCTGCTGCGGGAGCTGGGCAGCGGCGTGCTCCCCGACGGCCGGCGGGGCCCCTTCCACCCCGACCGCCTCACCTTCGGCCAGACGCTCTTCCTCAGCCCGCTGTACGCCGCCGCCCGGCGGGTTCCCGGCGTGGAGTCGGCCCAGGTCACCCGCTTTCAGCGCCAGGGGGTGGACGACCCGCGCTGGCTGCAGGCCGGCCGCATGGTGCTGGGGCGGCTGGAGATCGCGCGGCTGGACAACGACCCCAGCTATCCGGAGCGGGGCGTGCTGCGCCTGGCGCTCCACGGAGGGCGCTGAGATGGAGACCCTGGAGCCGGGGGCCTGCGGCTGCTGCGCCGGCATCCGCGTGGAGACGCCGGAACGGGTGGAGAACCGCCCCGGGCTGGCCGCCGTGGCCTACCGCGTGGGCCGCCACGCCACCTTCCGCGAATCCATGCTGGCGCGGCTCTCCGGCGCGGCGCTGCCGGCGCTCGAGCCGCTGCGCACCCGCGACCCGGACGACTTCACCGTGGCGCTGGTCGACGCCGCGGCCGCCATGCTCGACGTGTTGACCTTCTACCAGGAGCGGCTGGCCAACGAGAGCTGGCTGCGCACCGCGCGCGAGCCGCGCTCCGTGCGCGCGCTGGCGCGGCTGATCGGGTACCGCCCCTCGCCCGGCGTGGCGGCATCGACCCACCTGGCGTTCACGCTGCAGGAGGCGCCCGGCGCGCCCGCGCAGGCCGCGGCGCCGGTGACCATCCCCGCCGGCACGCGGGTGCAGAGCGTTCCCGGCCCCGACGAGGCGCCGCAGACCTTCGAGACCGTGGCGCCCGCCGAGGCGCGGCCGGCCTGGAACGCCCTCCCCGTGCGGACGAGCGAGCCCTGGACGCCGGCGCGGGGCGACCGCGAGCTGTACCTGGCGGGCACGGCCACCCGGCTGCACCCCGGCGACGCGATCCTGGTGGTCGGGGCGGAGCGCGCGGGCGGCCCCGGGCGCGCGGCCGACCCGGGGAGCGAGCGGTGGGACGTGCGGGTGCTCACCGAAGCGGAGGCCGATCCCGCCCACGACCGCACGCGCGTGGCCTGGCTGGAGGGGCTGGGAGACGCCTCCACCCTCCCCACCGCGCACGACGTGCGGGTGTACGCCTTCCGGCTGCGCGCCGCGCTCTTCGGCCACAACGCGCCGGACCCGCGCATGCTGAGCACTATCGGGTTAGACCTCACCTCGCTGGTGGAGGGTGCGGGCGTAGCGCGCAAGTGGGCAGACGTCAAGCACCCTCCCGACGTCATCGATCTGGACGCGTCGTACCCGAAGGTGGTCCCCGGGAGCTGGATCGCCCTGTTCGCCAACGACCGCCTTCCGCTCCCCGGCACCGTCGAGCTCTACCGCGCCGTCACCGTGGCGCACCCGTCGCGCGCCGACTTCGCCATCAGCGCCAAGGTCACCCGCATCCGCCTTGACACCGCCGAGAGCCTCGGCCGCTGCAAGCGGCAGGAGACGCTGGTGCTGGCGGAGAGCGAGGAGCTCGCGGTCGCCGAGCGCCCCTTGGGCTCGCCGCTGTACGGGTCGCGGCTGGAGCTCGCCGTCGCCGCGGACGGGCTGCGCCCGGGCCAGGCGCTGGCCGTTTCCGGCAGGCGCCAGCGCCTGCGCGTGCGCGAGGGCGTGGAGGGGCTCTGGCTGGCGCTGGACGACGGCACCGCCGCTGCCCTCCACCCCGGCGACTCGCTGTCGCTCACCGCCGCCCCGGCGGGGCCCGCCGGCGGCACGGCGCCCCCGCCGGACCCCGCCGCGCTGGCCGCGCACTTGGCCGACGCGTTGGGCGGCGTCCTGCGCTTCCGCGTGGTGTACCGCGACGGGCGCGCGGGCATCCTCACCGCCGCCCCCGGCCAGGTCCGGCTGGCGCCCGCGGAGATGGACGACGAGGAGGTCTCGGAGGTGGCGTTCGTCGACGGCGCGCCGGACGCCGTGGTCCACGAGGGCGGCCGCACCCGCCTGCGCCTGGTCGCCGCGCTGCACCACTGCTACGACCGCGAGACCGTGCGGGTGAACGGCAACGTGGCGCCCGCCACGCACGGCGAGGCGGTGGGCGAGGCGCTGGGCGGCGGCGACGCGGCCGCGCGGGACCAGCGCTTCATCCTGCGGCAGGCGCCGCTCACCTTCGTCCCCGCCGCGACGCCCGAGGGGCGCGCCTCCACGCTGGAGGTGCGGGTGAACGAGCTGCGCTGGCGCGAGGTTCCCACGCTGTTCGGGCAGGGCCCGGGCGACCGCGTCTACAGCACCGCGACTGACGAGGAGGGGCGCGCCACCGTGCTCTTCGGCGACGGGGTGGAGGGCGCGCGGCTCCCCACCGGACAGGACAACCTGCGCGCCGTCTACCGCAAGGGAACCGGCGCCGCAGGGAACCTGCCGGCGGGGCGGCTCACCACCCTGCTCACCCGCCCGCTGGGGGTGGCCGGCGTCTCCAACCCCGAGCCCGCCACCGGCGGCGCCGACTCGGAGGCGCGGGACGAGGTGCGCGCCGGCGCGCCGCTGCAGGTGATGACGCTGGGCCGCGCGGTGTCGGTGCGCGACTACCGGGACCAGGCGCGCGCCTTTGCCGGGATCGCCCGGGCCCACGCGGTGTGGATCCCCAGCGGGCCGGCGCGCGGCGTCTTCGTCACCGTGCTCGGCCCCGGCGGCGCCGAGGTGCCCCCGGCCGGCGCCACGCACCGCGACCTGGTGGCGTCGCTGCGCCGCTATGGCGACGCGCTGCTGCCGCTGCGCGTGGCCTCGTTCGCCCCCGTGCGCTTCCGCCTGAAGGCCGTCGTCCGGATCGATCCCGACGCCGACGCGGGACGCGTGCTCGCGCGCGCGGCTGCGGCGCTCGGCGAGAGGTTCGGCTTCGCGGCGCGCGACTTCGGCCAGGCGGTGTCGGTGGACGAGGTCGCCGCGGCGCTCCACGGCGTCGAGGGGGTGGCGGCGGTGAACGTAGAACGACTGCACCGCGCCGACGCCCCCCCCGCGCTGTATCCCCGCCTCTTCGCCCGGGTGCCGTCTGCCGCGCCCGGAAGCCTGCCGCTCCCCGCCGAGCTGCTCACCCTGGACGAGGCCCACCTGGAGCTGGGGGTGATGCCATGAGCTTCGACGCACCGCGGCTGCTCTCGCTGCTGCCGGCGCTCTACCACACCCGCGACGTGGCGCTGGCCCGCGCGGCGGCGCTGCTCCCGCCGGCCGAGGCCGCCGAGCTGGAGCTGCTGGAGAAGACGCCGGGGCTCACCCCCGGCCAGCAGGCGCGGCAGGCCGAGCTGGCCGCGCGGCGCGACCGCGGCCCGCTGGGCGCGCTGCTGGAGGTGCTCTCCGGGGAGCTCGCCGTGCTGGAGGAGGACCTGGAGCAGCTCTACGACGACCAGTTCATCGAGACCTGCGCCGACTGGGTGGTGCCCTACATCGGCGACCTGGTGGGGTGGCAGGGGCTGCACGGCTCCGCCTACGCCCCGGGCTCGGCCGCGGGGAGCGCGCGGGCCGAGGTGGCGCACACCCTGGCCTACCGGCGGCGCAAGGGCACCGCGGCGGTGCTGGAGCAGCTGGCGCGCGACGTCACCGGCTGGAACGCCCGCGCCGTGGAGTTCTTCGCCCTGCTGGCCACGACCCAGCACATGAACCACGTGCGCCCGCAGAACCCGTATGCCCCCGACCTGCGCGACGGCGGCGCGCTGGCGCGCATCGGCGGCGCCTTCGACCCGGTGCCGCACACGGTGGACGTGCGCCGCGCGGCCAGTGGGCGGGGCCGCTACAACCTGCCCAGCGTCGGCATCTTCCTCTGGCGGCTGGACGCGTACTCCGCCACGCGGGTGCCGGCGGTACGCGTGGACGACCGACGCTGGCGGCTGAGCCCGCTGGGGCACGACCTGCGCCTGTTCAACCGCCCCGAGACCGAGGACGAGATCGCGCACCTGGCCCAGCCGGAGAACGTGCCGGAGCCACTGGAGCGCCGTGCCCTGGCCGAGCGCCTGGCGGCGTGCTACGGGCCCTCGGGCACGCTGGCGCTCTACGTGGGCGGCGCGCTGGTGCCCGCGGCGGCCGTGCGCGTGTGCGACCTGAGCGACCACGGCGCGGGGTGGGCGCACCTCCCCCCGGACGGCGAGTACGCGGTCGACCCGGTGCTCGGCCGTGTGGCCCTTCCCGGCGACCTCGTCTTTCCCACCCCGGTGGCCGCCACCTGGCACTACGGCTTCAGCGCCGACCTGGGCGGGGGCGAATACGACCGCGCGGGTACCTTCGCGGCCGACCCCGCCGCCGCCGTGGTCCGGGTGCCGGCCGACCAGCCCACCATCCAGGACGCGCTCGACGCGCTGGGCGGCGACGGGGTGGTGGAGGTCACCGACAACCGCCGCTACGAAGAGGCGCCGCAGGTGAGCGTGGCGGCCGGAGGGCGCATCGAGCTGCGCGCCGCCGACGGCCGGCGCCCCACCCTGGCGCTCACCGGCGAGATGACGGTCACCGGCGGCGCGCGCGGCGAGCTGACGCTGAACGGGCTGCTGGTCACGGGGGAGAAGCTCCGCGTTCCCGCGGCGGCGGGGAACCGCCTGGCCGTGCTGCGGCTGGCGCACCTCACCCTGGTCCCCGGGTGGACGCTGGACGCGGCGGGAGACCCGCAGCACCCCGCCCAGCCCTCGCTGGTGGTGGAGACGGGGGGAACCGAGGTGCTGGCCGACCGCGTGATCGTGGGTGGCGTGCGCGTGGCGCCCAGGGCACGGGCGCGCTTCGCCGACAGCATCGTGGACGCCCTCGCGCCCGGCGGCGTGGCCTACGCGGCGCCCGGCGGCGGGGGAGGGGGCGAGCTGGAGCTGGATGCCGTCACCGCGGTCGGCAAGGTCCACGCGACCGTGCTGCGGCGCGTCTCCAACAGCATCCTGCTGGCGCGGCTGGCCGCGGGCGACGGGTGGAGCGCGCCGGTGCTGGCCGACCGGCGCCAGGAGGGATGCGTCCGCTTCACCTGGCTGCCGCCCGCCGCCCGCGTCCCGCGGCGCTTCCACTGCCAGCCCGACGCGGGCGACCCCGCCGTGGTGCCGCGCTTCACCTCGCTGCGCTACGCCGTGGCCGCCTACTGCCAGCTCGCCGCCTCCACCTCCGACACCGTCGCCCGCGGCGCCGACGACGAGGGGGAGATGGGGGCGTTCCACTCGCTGTACGCCCCGCAACGCGAGAGCAACCTGCGCTTCCGCCTCGACGAGTACCTGCGCGTCGGGCTGGAGGCCGGGATCTTCCACGCCACCTGAGGAGCACGCCATGAGCTTCGACTGCAGCCGCTTCCGCTTCGCCCCGGAGCGCGACTACCTGGGCGTGGTGATGCAGCAGGGGCGCGTGCAGCTCGACTCCGACTGGAACGAGCAGGGGGAGCAGCTCGCCCGCCGCCTGCAGGCCGGCACGCTCGACGCCGTGGGCCGCGCCGGGGTGCCGCGCCAGACGCCGGACGGGTTCCGCATCACCGCGGCCGGTGGCGGGCTCCGCATCGGGCCCGGGCGCATCTATGTGGACGGGCTGCTGGCCGAGAACCACGGCGGCGGGAACCCGGAGTGGGACGCGGCGCTGGCGGAGCTGCGGGGCGCCGGCCCGGTGGACTACGCGCGGCAGCCGTACTACCCCGTTCCGCGCGCGCTCCCCGCGGGCGGCCCACACCTGGTGTACCTGGACGTGTGGCGGCGCGAGGTCACCCATCTCCAGGACCCCTCGCTGGTGGAGCCGGCGGTGGGGGTCGACACCACCGGGCGGATGCAGACGGTGTGGCAGGTGAAGGTGCTGCCTGACGTGGGGGCGGTGGAGTGCCGCTCCGGCCAGGTGCCGGGGTGGGCGGACCTTACCCGTCCCTCGGCCGGCCGGCTCACCACCGGCACCGCGCAGGTGCCCGGCGACCCCGACCCCTGCCACGTGCCGCCCGACGGGGGCTACCTGGGGCGCGAGAACCAGCTCTACCGGGTGGAGGTCCACGACCCCGGCGCCCCGGGCGCGGCCACCTTCAAGTGGTCGCGCGACAACGCCACCGTCGCCACAGCGGTGCTGGCCGTGGCCGGCGCGCAGGACCGACTCGAGGTGGCCAGCGTGGGGCGCGACGACGTGCTCCGCTTCAACGACGGCGACTGGGTGGAGGTCACCGACGACCGGCGGGAGCTGCACGGACGTCCCGGCGAGCTGCGCCGCATCCGCACCGGCGGCGGGGTCGACGACGCCACCCGCACCCTCACCCTCGACCAGCCTCTCCCCCCTGACCTCCTGCCCGGCAATGGGCCGGGCGACACCGCGGCCGACCGCCACACGCGCGTGCGCCGCTGGGACCAGGCGGGGCGCGTGCGGCACCCCGACGCCACGGTGTACCAGGACCTCGACCAGGCAGCGAGCACCGGGGCCATCACCGTCCCCTCCGCGAACACCACGGTGCTCGTGCTGGAGCAGGGGATCGTGGTGAAATTCTCGGTCGACCCCGCGGGCGGGGGGTTCCGCAGCGGCGACTACTGGACCTTCGCCGCCCGCACGGCCGACGCCTCCGTCGAGGTGCTGGATCGCGAGCCGCCGCGCGGCATCCACCACCACTACGCGCGCCTGGCGCTGGTCACCTTTCCCGGCACGGCGACCGACTGCCGCACCCTCTGGCCTCCCGAGACGGGCGGCGGCTGCTGCGTGCTGAACCTGCGCCCCGGCGACTGGCGGGCGCAGCTGGAGCCGTACCTGGTCCCCACCTGCGAGGGCGGCGGCGACCCCGAGGGCGACGCCGGCGACACCGCAGAGGTGCGCGCGAAGACGCTGGAGGTGTGCTTCTGCGCGGGGACGTTCCGGATGGACGGGCCGCTCTGCTTTCGCGACTACGGCGTGGTCCGCGTCACGGGCCGGGGCGAGGCCACCCGGCTGGTGGCCGCGGGCGAGACCGCGCTCTGCTTCGACCGGTGCGGCTCGGTGACGGTGCGCGACCTGTACGCCGAAAGTGGGAAGGAGCAGCGCACGCACCTGGGCGGCACCCTCACCTTCCTGCGCTGCGGCAGCGTCGACGTGCGGTCGGTGGCGGCGCGGTGCGCGGGGGGCGTGCGGCGCGCGGCCACCTGCATCACCGTGCGCAGCGGCGTCCGGCGGCGCGCCCGCGTCCGCATCCGCGAGTGCCGCGCGGAGATCGGCGCCGGCCAGACGGGGTTCCTGCTGGTGAACCCGGAGCGGGTGATGGTGAACGACAACGTGCTCGCCGCCTGGGGCGTGCGGAACCTCTCGCTGGAGCGGCGCTGGAGGGCCGAGCTGTACCGCGCCGTCGCCATGGGAATGCTGGAGACGGCGTACGAGCTGCGCGCCGCCGAGCGCGAGGCGGAGCGGCCCCGGGCCCCGCTCCGCCGCGTGTCGGGGAGGAAGGTGCGCACTCCCATCACCGACGCCGCGGCCGCCGTGGCCCGCCTGGACTTCCGCCGGTTCGCGGAGACCAGGTCGTATCCCCCCCTGACCATCTCCGCGGCGGACCTCCCGGCCATCGTGCGCAGGTGGCACCCCGCGTCCGTCGTCCCGGAATCTCCCGCCGCGCTGCCGGAGAGCTTCCATGGCTTCCTGCAGGAGATAGAGACCGTCGCCTCGCAGGGGATCGTGGTGGCGGGGGTGCGCGCGGTCGACGTGACCATCGCCGGCAACGCGGTGCACGGTGCCCTGCAGGGGATCCACGTGGGCACCAGCGATCCCCGCACGAAGGAGAAGGACCGGGCCGGCGGGGTCACCATCACCGGGAACCGCGTCACGACTTCGCTTCCCGGCCAGGTGCGCGGCGACGTGCACGGTATCTTCGTGGGCAACTGCGACAGCCTGCGCATCGAGGGGAACCGCGTGAGCGTCTCGCAACTCCCGCGGCGCCAGTGGCAGGCGTTCGAGGGCATCCGGGCCGACGGCTACTTCGGGCCGATGGTGATCGTGCGCAACAACCACATGGAGGGATGCACCACCGGGGTGCGCTTCTATCCCATCGAGTTCGAGAACGACCGCGACAGCCCGGACTACAACCTGTGGAACGTGGCTTACAACATGGCGCGCGGGGCGAAGGTGGCCTTCGATGTTCCGGCCGAGCGCAGGAAGAGCGTCATCGCGGAGTGGAACCTGGCCCAGCGAATACCTTGACGAGTGGGCGGGCCGCGACTACCATGGTCGGTGCACACATGGTGGCCGGTAGCGTGGGAGAAATCCCTGTCGCAGACCGGTCAGGGGGTTCGAGGCCCTCGATGGTAGTTCGAGTGTTCGCGGGGCCCTGGCGGGCCCCGCGTTTTTTTCGGCCAAGCAGGTTCGGGGTATTCTTCAGCAGCGGGTAACGGCGTCCCTTGATCAATTTGCGCCCGCACCC
>DASYJZ010000290.1:0-7301 GCA_035995965.1 Longimicrobium sp.
CCTGGGACTTCGCTTCATCTGGAGCTCCCGGTTCGAGGTGAGAACATCCGCATCGGTCGATGCGGCCGTGTCTGCGCTGGCCTGATCTACGCGCTGCAGGAGGCGAGGCCGCGCCCTGGAGGTGTCGTTTGCCGCGAGGACGGTGGGAACCGGGTCAGACGGGGGGAGAACGCCTCCGGGGATCATCCGGGGAGGCGGGCGGTGGGGAAGCGCAAGCTAGGGCGGAACGCATGTTCCACAACGCGCACAGGGTCTCGTTTTCCAGCCGTTTCCCACGCGGAAACGCGAAGACGCGGAGAGGGCTGGTTCTCCGCGTCTTCGCGTACCGGCGTGCGCTACGGGTGGGTCAGGCCGTCGCGAAATCCACCGCGAGGCCGTACAGCGTACGCCACCCACTTCGCCATCGCACCACGCCACGGTCCCCTGCGAAACGCCCGCGCCGGCGCGGGCGTTTTTCGACGCGACGTCAGGCTAGCGGCGTCACTCCTGCTTTCGGGCATTGGCGAGTACGACCGCTCCGTCCCGTCATCACCCCCAGAACTGCTGGAGCTGGGCCAGGTCGCCGTTGAACTGGTCGCGGTCGCAGGTGCCCACGCCGTTCACCGAGTACGGCCCGCCGCCGTGCTGCCCGTCGGTGTACTGCCACAGCGTCCAGCTCGACCATCCGGGCGGGAGCGACGGGTCGGCGTCGTACGCCGCGATCCAGAGCGGACAGCTGGAGAGGGTGGCGTTCGAGGCGCCGTTCAACTGCTCGATCAGGTACGATCCACCGTACAGCACCGGCCATCTACCGGTCTGTCCCTGGACGTAGGAGACGAACTGCTCGGCCTCGGCCAGCGTCATGCTGGCGCCCTGCGTGTTCTGCTCGTAGTCGAGCACCAGCAGATCGCCTGCCGCGGGCGTGGCGTGCTGAAGAAAGTACTGCGCCTGCTGCGTGCCGTCGCCGCCCTCGCCGAAGTGATAGGCGCCCCACAGCAGCCCGGCCGCCTTCACCGCCGAGTGCCGCTCGGCGTAGGTGGGGTCCACGAAACCGGTGCCCTGCGTGCACTTGTTGATCACGCCGACGATGCCGTCCGCCTTTACGTCGGCCCAGCTGGTGACGTCCTGGAAGTGGGATAGGTCGATGACCGCGTTGAGCGGCATGCGCGTGTTCTCCGCGTTGTGGATGGGTATATGTTGCCCGGACGTCACTTCATCTCACCTGCAAGCATCCGCGGTCCGGCGGCCACGTCGTCCGCGTACGTGGGAGCACCGGCGATCATCCGTTGTTGGTCCGCCTGACGTCGCCGGCTCACACGACGCTAGCCGGAAGCGGCCGCGAAATCCACCGCCAGGCCGTCCAGCGCGCCGCTCGCCACCCACTTCGCCACCTCTACGCGCGCGTGCTGGTAGCCGACCTCCACCAGCCGGTCGAGCCCGTAGAAGTCCATCAGCCCGAAGCCCTCGATGGGGGGGCGCAGGGTGAAGTCGGCGCTGTCGAGCGCCTCGCGCTCGCTCGAGGCGCTGTGCAGCAGCGAGGCCCGCAGCGCCAGCTCCATCAGCGAGGGGAAGCGGATCTTCCGGCGGCGGAACAGCCGGTCGCGGAGCAGCTCGCCCACGCGCGGGATGCGCTCGCAGCAGAACTGCGCGTCCTCCTCCACCGACACTTCGGCCGCGATCACGATGCCGCACCCCAGGCGGCGCGCCACGTCGGCGGGGAGGTTGTTGAGCAGCGCGCCGTCGCAGAGGAGCTGCCCGTCCAGCAGCACCGGCTGCGCCGCCCCGGGGAGCGAGGCGCTGGCGGTGGCGGCCCAGAGCAGCGAGCCGCGCCGGTGCACCATCATCTCCGCCGTGCTCAGGTTGCTGGAGACGCAGAAGAACGGCGTCCACAGGTCCTCGATCTGCGTGTCGCCGTACAGCATCTTCCCCACCTTGTCGGACCCGCGGGTGCCGATGATGGAGATCAGGGGGATGGTGTATTCCTTGTGCGGCCGGATCTTCACCCAGATCCTGCGGTTCACGTTCACCACGTGCTCCGGGCTCCACCCCATCGCGATCTGCGCCGCGATCGAGGCGCCCATGCTGGTGCCCCCGATCAGGTCGATGGGCACCCCCCCCTCGCGCAGCGCCCGCACCATCCCGATGTGCGCGAACCCGCGCGCGCCGCCCCCGCCCAGCGCCAGCCCCACCGCCCGCCCCGCCAGGTGCCGCGCCAGCCGCCCCATGTCCTCGCCGCTCCCCCAGCGCAGGTGGAAGTGCGCGTCCACCGCGCGCGCATCGATCCAGCGCCGGGTGCCGTGCGGCAGCCGGTGCGTCCCCTCGGGGTGCACGAGCACCAGCGCCTGCCGCGCGTCGGTCACCCGCCGCGGGTGGCCCAGGAGCTCGCGCTCCGCCGCGGTGGGCGCGGGGTCCTCGTCGGCATGGGCGACCAGGAGCACGCGGTCGGCCTGGTGCAGGCAGCGGCGCGTCCAGGGCGTCGCCTCGGCGTCGGCCTCGAGCACCACGAAGCGGTGCGAGGCCTCGCGCGCCTCGATCCACGCCAGCAGGCGCGCGCTCTCGGGGCTCTCCTCGCCGGCCTGGGCGATCCCCGGCTCCCCCATGAAGGCGTCCACGGTGGCGGCGGAGAGGCGCAGCACCGGGCCCATGCGCGAGAGCGCCTCGGCCAGCCGCTCGCAGAAGGCGGCCACCGGCGCGCCGGGGCTGGCGCGCAGCACCGCCAGGTTGGTCACCTGCGCCGCCGACGCGCTGGTGTTGGCGCGGTTCAGCCGCTCCACCAGCCCCGCGGCCACGTGCCGCATGAGCTGCGGGCGGTTGGCGACCAGCGCGTCGAACTCGTCGTTGGTGAACTCCACCAGCACGGTGTCGCGCAGCGCGCTGGCGCGGGCCGAGCGCGGCGCGCCGGAGAAGAAGGCCATCTCGCCCAGGCTCTGCCCGCGCCCGGCTTCGCCGATGGGGCGCACGGTGCCGTCGCGCTCCACGCGCTCCACCAGCAGTCGCCCGCTCACCACGAAGTAGAGCCCGGTCGCCGGTGCGCCCTGCTCGAAGAGCATGTCGCCGCGCACCAGGTGCACCCAGTCGGCGGCGCGCTCCAGCTCGTCGAGGAGGCGCGCGTCCAGGGTGCCCAGCACCGGCGCCAGGCGGCAGAGGAGCTGGCGCGCGTGCATCCGCGTCATCGCCGCGGCGAAGGCCGGGTCGAGCGCCTCCAGCGCGTCGGCCACGTCGCAGGGGATGCGGGCGAGGGTGGCGGCGCCGGCCCCGCGCACCAGCACGCGGCGCGCGACCCCGGCCAGGGTGAGCTGGCGGTCGAAGACCTCGCCGGCGCCCATCCAGCGCAGCGCGCCCCCGCCGTCCTCCACCGCGTCGACGCTCCCCTCCAGCACCAGCAGCAGCCCGTCGGGCGTGCCGTCGGCGAAGGCGTCTTCGCCGTCCGCGAGCGGCACCACGACGGCGCACGAGGCGAGCGCATCGAGCGCGGACGCGTCCAGCGCGGCGAAGAGCGGCGCGGCGCGGACGGCGGCGGTCAGGTCGGCGCGGGTGGGCGAGGAGGACTGCATCGGGCGAGGCCGAGGAGAGGAGGTCCTGGGGACGGGGTCCGGCGGACGCGTCCAAACATCGGCGCGGCAGGCGTTTGGCGCAAGCGGGCGGGCGATCGTCGGCCGGATGAGGCGATGGTGATGCGGCGCACCGCGACCGACCCCGGGGGGGGAAGGCCCCGGCTGAGGGACAGAGGAGGCGACGGGGATGCGGTCCCGCCGCCACCAAGCGGGTGGCGGGAGGATTCCAGGCGGAGGCGAAGGAGACGATGATCAATGCACAGGGCTACGTGGTGTCATCCTGAGGCGCGGTCCCGACGCGTCGTGCCTCCGCGCAGGTGACGGCAGCGCCGTGAGGATCTAATCGCGGCCGCCACGAGGGTTCAGCGCGGCAGCGGCACGATTGCCTTCCAGCGCCAACCCGACCGCGGGTGATGGAGCGATGTTCGTGTGGAATATGCAGCTAAAGTCGCGGACTCGCGGCTACAACGGCACGCAGTCCGCCTTCGCGGCGCCTTCGCGGACGTCGACGGCGGGGGCGTCGAGCGGTTCGCCGACAAGTGGATTTCAGCCGCGCAGGTGGCGGCCGATCTCAGCCACAGGTTCGGCGTGTGATGAGTTATCGAAATTTTTTGCGAGAGGGTGTATGCACATGGCGATGAATCCATCGTCCCGCCTTTTCCGATGACGCCGTTGGGACAGCCGGGGGAGCGCCGGAGTCGGCGCGAGCGACCGGGTTCCGCAACTGCGTCATCATGGGGAATGCGCGCCGGTTCAACCTTTGGCAAGACTCCGCGTCGACGCGAAGGCGAGATTCTCGAACCACTGCGAGGGGACGAGGCGAGGATAGCTGGCAGGCGATTGCGTCGCTGCCGCGCTGAAGCCTCGCGGCGTCCGCGATCAGATCCTCACGGCGCTGCCGTCACTGGCGCGGAGGCAGCACACGTCGGGGTCGCGCCTCAGGATGACGCCCTCGCGGGGCAAATCCTGTGCGTATGGACGAGGATGATGTGGCCCGTGAGTATGCGGTGGAGCGGAGGGACGAGCCGGGATTCTGCCACCGCGGCGAGGCGACGAGGCGAGGATCGCTGGCAGGCGATTGCGTCGCTGCCGCGCTGAAGCCTTGTGGCGTCCGCGATCAGATCCTCACGGCGCTGCCGTCACTGGTGCGGAGGCAGCACACGTCGGGGCCGCGCCTCAGGATGACACCGTCGCGGGGCAAATCCTGTGCGTGTGGACGACGTTGTTACCCGAGGGGCGCGGTGGTGCGGAGGGACGAACCATGCTGCCGTGGTGTCCGCGAAGGCGGACTGCGTGCCGTTGTAGCCGCGAGTTTACTCGCATATTCCACCATATTCCACACAAACGGCGGGCGATCACCCGTCGGTGGCGCCGATGGGGAGGGTGAAGGAGAAGGTGCTGCCGGCGCCGGGGGTGCTCTCGGCCCAGATGCGGCCGCCGTGCGCGTCGACGATGGCCTTGGCGATGCTCAGGCCCAGGCCGAGGCCCTGCCGGTCTCCGCGGCGCGCCTGCCAGAAGCGCTCGAACAGGTGCGGCAGGTGCTCGGGATCGATCCCGGAGCCGGTGTCGCTGACCCAGAAGCGCACCGTCTCGCCCGCGGCCTCGGCGCCTACGCGGACGGAGCCGTGCGAAGGCGTGAACTTGAGCGCGTTGCCCACCAGGTTCGAGAGCACCTGCAGCAGCCGCGCCCGGTCGGCGCGCACGTCGGGAACCTCGGGGGGCGAGTCGACCCAGAGCGCAACCTCCTGCTCCGCCGCCAGCCCGGCGTACATCTCCGCGGCCGAGCGCAGCAGCGCCCCGGCGTCGACCTTCTCCAGGTGCAGCACCCGCGTCCCCGCCTCGAGCGCCACCACCTCCACCAGGTCGTGGATGAGCGTGGTCATCTGCTCGGCCGAGTGGCGGATGGTGCGCAGCTGCAGCCGCTCGCGCTCGTTCCAGCGCTCCGGGTCGGTGTACTCGTCCAGGATCACCGCCGCCAGCAGCACCGCGTTCAGCGGGTTGCGCAGGTCGTGCGAGACCACCGCCAGCACCTCCTCGCGCGAGCGGGTGGCGGCGCGGGCCTGCTCGTAGAGCGCCGCGTTGTCCAGCGCCAAGGCCGCGCGCCGCGCCAGCTCCACCGCCACCTCCAGCTCGTCCTCGCCGTAGGCCGCGCCGTGCCCGCGCACCAGCGAGATCGACCCCACGGTGCGCCCCCGCGCCCGCATGGGGACCACGATCACCGACGCGATCCCCATCTCCCGCACCGCCTGGAGCATCTCCGGGTCGGGGATCAGCCCCTCCAGCACCCCCTCGCCGAAGACGGGGACGAGCTGCGGCTGGCCGGTGCGCAGCGCCACGGTGAGCGGGTGCGTCTCCGGCGCGGCGTACGCGCGCAGCAGGTCGCGCAGCCGCTTCACCCGCGCGGGGTCGGCGTGGGCGATCCCCGCGGCGCGCAGGCCGTGCTCCGTCTCCACGTGCACCACGCACCAGTCCGCCAGCGTCTCCGTCGCCAGCGCCGCGACCTCGCGCGGGAGGATCTCGGGGTCCAGCGAGCCGGCCAGCACCGCGCCGGCGCGGGTGAGCAGCCGGTCGCGCTCCTCGCCGGCACGCCGCGCGGTGACGTCGCGAAAGTAGATGGAGAGCCCCTGGGGCGAGGGGTGGCCGTGGATCTCCACCCACCGCCCCGGCACCGGGCTCGCCTCGACCTCCACCGCCTCGCCCGAGGCCATGGCGTGCTCCAGCGCGGCGCGGGCCTCGCTGGCGGCCGCGGCGGGGAAGCAGTCCCAGAGCAGGTGCCGCAGCAGGTCGGCGCGGGAGCGGCGCACCAGCGCCTCGGCGCGCCGGTTCACGTAGGTCAGCCGCCAGGCGCGGTCCACCGAGAAGAAGGCGTCGGTGGTCCCCTCCAGCACCGCCGAGAGCCGCTCGTGCGCCGCCTCGGCCTCGGCGCGCGCGGCGCTCTCGGCGGCCAGCCGGCGCTCGCGCTCCGCCGCCCGGCGCCGCTCCGTCACATCGCGCAGCAGCCAGCGCAGCCGCGCCTCGCCCGCCGAGGGCGACTCCGAGCGCGCCACCGAGCAGCTCACCGTCACCGGCTCGCGGCCGCGAGGGGCGAGGGTCAGCTCCCAGTCGTCCGCGCGCCCCTCTTCGGCGACCTGCGTGAGCCGCAGCCAGAACTCACGGCGCCCCCCGGGCACCACGAACACCGCCAGCGGCTTGGCGCGCAGCCGCCCCGGCGCGACCCCCAGCAGCTCGGCCGCGGCGTGGTTCGCCTCGCGCACCGCGCCGTCCAGGGTGGTCACCAGGTACGGGTCGGGCGCCAGGTGGAAGAGCTCGGCGTAGCGCGCCCGCTCCTCCTGCAGCAGCAGCTCGGCGGCGGCCAGGCTCTCGTTCTGCAGCCGCAGCTCCTCCTCGCTGACCTGCAGCTCCTCGATGGCGGCGTACAGCTCCTCCGCCACCCGCCGCGCCGCGTCGCCGTCCTTCCCCGCCGCGCTGCCGTCCAGCAGCAGGTCCATCCGCCTGCGGGTGGCTTCCACGTGCCGGTGGACCTGGTCGTGGTAGGTCATCACGCGCCGACCTCGGCCGCCGGCGCCGCGGCACCCTGCTCCTCCATCAGCAGCACCGCACCCGCCACCTCCCGGTCCGCGCTGCGGAAGGGCGCCACGGTGACGCGGCAGACGATGGGCCGGCCGCGCCGGTTCACCGCCTCCAGCACCACCTCGTCCGCCTCCGAGCGCCCATCGATGGAGTTCCGCACCGCCGCCTTCAGCCGCTCGACGGGGAGGCCGATCTCCA
>DASYJZ010000291.1:0-1745 GCA_035995965.1 Longimicrobium sp.
CTCTGCGGCTCCGCGGCTCTGCGTGAGATGCTTTTGCCGTTGAATCAGTGGGAGTCCAGCCACCGCTGGTCGGACGCGCTCAGCGCGCCGCGCCGGCGCTCGGCCCGCTGCACCAGCTTCACCGCCACCCAGCCGATCAGCAGGATCGGCAGCACCTTCAGGGTGAGGGCCAGCAGCCCCACCGCCACGCCGAACACCACGCCCAGGAGCGCCAGCACCAGCCCGATCACCACCACCCCCACCACCAGCGCCCCGATCAGACCCACGATCGCGCCGATCATCGTCTTCCTCCGCAAGTCACGCGTTGCGAGTGTGCCTCAGTCGAT
Organism: Longimicrobium sp.; assembly: GCA_035995965.1. Taxonomy (GTDB): domain Bacteria; phylum Gemmatimonadota; class Gemmatimonadetes; order Longimicrobiales; family Longimicrobiaceae; genus Longimicrobium. Next base: position 327 of record DASYJZ010000291.1, read on the forward strand.
CCAGTCCACCTCGATCGAGCCGATCGCGGCGTGGATCGAGATGTCGAGCTTGTAGCGCGCCTGCTCGTAGTTGCGCGAGTACCAGGCGTTCCCACGCTTCACCATCCCGCCCGCGTCGAAGCTGGAGAGGAAGGAGTCGCGCACGATCCTCACCCCCAGCGAGCGGGGGATGCGCAGCCGCACCGAGCCCACGCCCATGTCGATCTGCGCCGTGGCGCTGCGCGTCCAGGCGCCGCCGAACTCCAGCGTGGTCTCGCCCATCCCCCCGCTGAACTCGAAGCGCGGCGAGCGCGTGTTCCCCAGTCCGCTCACCCGCACCTCGGCCGCGCCGGCCTCCACCTTCACGCGCCGCGCCGCCACCCGGTTGGGCGCGGCGAACGACACGTTGGTGCGGCTGGCGCCGGTCTGCAGGTGCACGTCCTGGAGCGCCAGCCCACCCAGCTCCACGTCGGCCTCGCCGGCGCCGAAGGCCAGGCTCAGCTCCAGCGGCACCCGCGGGGTGAGCTCGATGGTGGCGTGCTGGTCGTGGTGCCCGTGGTGGCGGCCGCGGTGCTCGCGGCTCTCCACCCCCAGCTTGAGCCTTCCCGCGGCGCGGTCGTAGTCGGTCACCGGGCGGAACTGCGCGTCGTCGTAGCGCAGCTCCATGCGGTAGAGGAGGTCGCCGCGCGCGGGGGAGACCCGCAGCCGTCCGGCGCCGTACTCCACCGCCACGCTCGCGCGGGTCTCGCCCTGGAGCTGCCGCGCCGAGGTGGTGCTGCGCATCCGCTGCGCGCCGGCGGTGTGGCAGGCGGCCAGCGTGCCCAGCAGCACCGCCGCGCCCGCCAGCCGGAGCGCGGTGCGCTCAGACATGCGCGCCCCGCTCGAACGCCGGCTCCTCGTCGAAGATCGGGTCGTACGCCATCCCGGCGCGCTGCCAGGGCCAGCCGCGGCGCGTGCCGGCTCGGGTGAGCACCACCGCCCCGAACCCCACCGTGGCCGCGGCCCAGAGGATGAGCGTGCCCAGCAGCTCCACCAGGTCGCCCAGCCACCCCAGGAAGCCCGTGAGCTCCAGCAGGTGCGCGGCGAAGAGGGGCGCCAGGAGAATGCCGATCCCGGTGAAGGTGTAGCTGTAGGCGTTGCGCCGCATGGAGCCGAACGCGCCGCTCTGCTCCGCGGTGCGCTCGCCGATCGCGTGCGCCGCCGCCACCAGCCCGAAGGCCGCCGCCGCCGCGAGCGCCACCCAGAAGAGCGGGAAGTACAGCAGGATCAGGGGGATGCCGATGATGGTGACCGCGAGCACCACCAGCCCGATCAGGAAGGCCGGGAGCGCGAGGAAGTTGCCCGCGATCCCTACCCCCGCCGAGCGCCCAGTGTCGCGCCGCACGGTGCCGCTCACCCGCTCCAGCTGCGGCAGCGCGTAGAACACCAGCCCGGCGCCGA
>DASYJZ010000292.1:0-3407 GCA_035995965.1 Longimicrobium sp.
CGGGGGCCGACGACTATCTCACCAAGCCCTTCGAGTTCTCCGAGCTCACCGCCCGGCTGCGCGCGCTGCTGCGGCGCAGCGCCGGCACCGGCGCGCCCTCCACCCTCAAGGTGGGGCACCTGGAGATGGACCCCGCCACCCGCGACGTGCGGCGCGAGGGGCAACCGGTGGAGCTCACGCCGAAGGAGTTCGCGCTGCTCGAGTTCCTGATGCGCAACGCCGACCGCCCGCTCTCGCGCGCCACGCTCATGGAGCACGTCTGGGGGATCCGCTTCGACCCCGGCACCAACATCGTGGACGTGTGCGTGAACTCGCTGCGCAACAAGCTGCAGGACCGCGACCGCGGGCTGATCCAGACGGTGCGCGGCGTGGGCTACGTGGTCCGCAACCCGGGCGAGGCGGCGGAATGAGCGTGTCGCCGCCCATGCGCGTCCCCGGCGCGGGGCCCGCGCCCGGTCCCGCCGAGCCGCCGGCGGCGCCGCCCAACGGCGCGCCGCTCCCGCTCGCGCCGCGCTCGCTGCGGCGCGAGATCGTGGTCGGCTACTCCACGCTGCTGCTGGTGTCGCTCGCCCTGTTCCCGGGCGCGACCTACCTGATCCTGCGCCAGACACTGGCCCGCGCGGGCACGCAGACGCTGCAGCAGACCGCCGCGGCCGCCGAGCAGCTCATCGTTCCCGCCACGGTGCCGCGCGTGGCGGTGCAGCAGGAGCGCGTTCCCCCCGGCCCCGGCGACGTGGAGGCGCTTCGGCGCACCACGCGGCTCACCACGGGCGACGTGATCACCATCTTCGTGGCGCGCACGGGCGACGTGGAGGCCAAGGCGGTGCGCTCGTTCGGGCTGATCGCGCTGGTGCTGATCCCGGTGACGGCGCTGGTGGCGGCGGCGGTGGGGTACTCGCTCGCCAACCGCATCCTCCTCCCGCTCAACCGGCTGGTCACGGCCACTCGGGAGATCGGGATCGCGGGGCTGGCGCGGCGGGTGGACGAGCCCGGCCGCCCGGCGGAGCTGCAGGAGCTGTCGATGGCGTTCAACGGGATGCTGGAGCGCCTGCAGCGGGCGGTGGAGGCGCTGCGCAGCTTCACCGCCGACGCGAGCCACGAGCTGCGCACCCCGCTCACCGCCATCCGCGGCACGGCGCAGGTGGCGCTGGCCCGCGAGCGCAGCAGCGACGAGCTGCGCGACACCCTGGGCGAGGTGGTGGACGAGACGGAGTCGATGCTGCGGCTGGTGGAGGACCTGCTGACGCTGGCCCGCGGCGACCAGTCGGTGGCGTCCGCGCTGGCGCCGCTGGACCTGGCGCCGGTGCTGCGCGACGTGCAGGACGTGGGCGAGGCGCTGGCGATGGGGAAGCCGGTGGAGGTGCGGCTGGAGACCCCCGAGCGGCTCCCAGTGGCGGGCGCGGCGGGCCCGCTCCGGCGCCTCTTCCTGAACCTGGTCTCCAACGCGGTGAAGTTCACCGACCGCGGCGCCGTCACCATCACCGCGCGCGCGGTGGACGAGGCGCCCCCCTCGCCCGCGGCGGACGAGGCGGCCGCGGCGCTTCCCGCCGCCGTGCGGGGCGGGTGGATCGAGGTCTCCGTCTCCGACACCGGCACGGGGATCCCGCGCGAGGCGCTGCCGCGCGTCTTCGACCGCTTCTACCGCGCCGACACCGCGCGCCAGCAGAGCGGCGGCACCGGCCTGGGCCTCGCCATCGCGCGGATGATCGCGGAGCAGCACGGCGGCACCATCACCGCGCAGAGCGAGCCCGGCCGCGGCAGCACCTTCACCGTGCGGCTCCCGGCGCGGGCGGCGTAGCGCCCGCGAAACCGAAGCTCTTCGGGCGGAGATCACGGAAGGATCGGATCCAGGCGGTTCCAAACAAAAGTTTTGTCTTCCTTGCGGCGAGCCGAATGCCCGGTTAGATGTATGCGTCGCCAAAGATTTTCCCCGCCCACCCATCCGGAGATCGCCAATGCTCACCCGACCGCTCGCCGCCGCACTCGTCCTGTTCACGTCCGGCTGCGCCACGATCATGCACGGCAGCAAGCAGGACATCGCCGTTTCCAGCACCCCGAGCGGGGCCGCGGTCTCCGTCGACAACCAGCAGATGGGAGTCACGCCCACGACCGTCAACCTGACGCGCAAGGACCGCCACGTCATCAGCATCGACGCGCCGGGCTACAAGCGCTACGACCTGCAGCTCACGCGCGGCACGAGCGGCTGGGTGTGGGGCAACCTGGTGTTCGGCGGCATTCCCGGGCTGGCCGTGGACGCGATCACCGGCTCGCTCTACAAGCTCTCCCCCGACAACGTCGCGCCCTCGCTGGAGCGGAGCGGCACCGCCAGCATGAACCCCGCGGGCACGCAGCTGCATATCGTGCTCGTGTACGGGGCCGACCCGTCGTGGCAGAAGGTGGGGCAGCTCGAGCGCGATTTCTGATCGACGCTCGTCGAGGCATGAAACGAGGGCGCCCGGTGTCCGCCGGGCGCCCTCGTTGCGTCTGATCCCATGTTGCATCCGCTCGAACCCCAACGACGTCATCCCGAGCGGTGCCGCTGCGCCTGGCCCGACACGCCACCAACGTCTGGCGGCACCCGAGGGATCTGGACTTTCGGACGCGACAACGTCCGCTTCATCGCGGCGACAGGTTCTAGATCCCTCGGCGCCGCAACGATTTTGTGATGGTTTGGGAGCGGGGCGGCGGCGCCTTCGGGATGACGTCCCTTGGTTACGCATCGGTGTGCGTGAACCTCCGGGCCGGCTTCAACCGGTCAGAGGAGCGACGGGCGATGCCGATTCCTGCGCCGCGCGCGCCAGCAGGGCCTCGGCGCGCTCCAGCACGGCGCGCTTGCCAGGGAAGCGCAGCAGGCGGTGCGCCTCGTCGTAGGGTGCCCAGCGGAAGGCCTCGGCCTCGTGCGAGATGGTGACGGCGTCGGTGTGCGACTCGGCCAGGAAGTAGACCACTCGCTTGACGATCAGCACCCGTCCCTCACCCTTCCCCTGGGTGAAGACGTAGCGCTCTTCCTCACGGAAGCCGTCGAGCACGCGGTAGTCACCGGCGCGCACGCCGGCCTCTTCCTGGAGCTCGCGCTCGGCGGCGACCTCGTCGGTCTCACCGGCCTCCACGCCGCCCTTGGGGAACTCCCAGATCGGCCGCCGGGTGAGCGCCGACCGCACCAGCAGGTACCGCCGCTCCCCGTCCACGACGTGGAACAGCACGATCCCCGCGGCGATCTGTGACACCCTCCGCATCCACCCTCCGGCGGCAAGGACCGGGTCGAAACCTGCGCCAATCTGCTACGGAAGCCGTGCGCAGGCAACGGAGCATCTCTTTTGCGCCGTGACGCTTGCAGGCCCGCTTTGAGAAAAAACGTTTCGCACGCAGAGCCGCGGAGCCGCAGAGAAAGACCAGCGTCTTTTCCT
>DASYJZ010000293.1:0-5826 GCA_035995965.1 Longimicrobium sp.
CGCCATCGAGGTGCCGCTGATGGTGTTGGTCGCCGTGTCGTTGCTGTACCACGACGAGGTGATGTTCACGCCGGGGGCGAAGAGGTCCAGGCAGGTGCCGTAGTTCGACCACGAGGCCTTCTTGTCGGCCGCGTCGGTGGCGCCCACGGTGATGGCCGTGGCCACGCGCGACGGCGACGAGTTGCAGGCGTTCACCGCGATCCCGAAGATGTTGCCGTTGCCGGCGGCGACCGAGTACGACACACCCGAGGCGATCGAGGCCGCCACCGCGTTGTCGAGGGTGGTGCTGGCGCCGCCGCCCAGCGACATGTTCGCCACGGCCGGGCTCACGTGGTTCGCCGTCACCCAGTCCACCCCGGCGATCACGCCCGCGGTGGTCCCGGAGCCGGCGCAGTCCAGCACGCGCACGCCCACCAGGTGAACGTTCTTCGCCACGCCGTAGGTGGAGCCGCCCACGGTGCCGGAGACGTGCGTGCCGTGCCCGTTGCAGTCGTCGGCGGCGCCGCCGTCCACCGCGTCGAACCCGGAGACCGCGCGCCCGCCGAACTGGCTGTGCGAGAAGCGGATGCCCGTGTCGATGATGTAGGCGTTCACGCCCGTGCCGTCGGCGGTGTAGCTGTAGGTGGTGGAGAGGGGCAGGTTGCGCTGGTCGATGCGGTCGAGCCCCCAGGTGGCGCCGGTCTGGGTGGTGGTCGCGTACATCGGCTGGTCGGCCTCGACGTAGGCCACGCGGGGGTCGGCCCGGAGCGCGGCGAGCTGCTGCTCGGTGAGGGAGGCCGCGAAGCCCTGGAGCGCGGTGGAGTAGACGAAGTCCGGCGCCACCGCCTGCTCGTCGGCCACGCGGCTGATGGCGGCGGAGATCGAGTGCCGCGGCCCGGCGAAGGTGCCGCTCTTCATCACCACGATGTACCGTCCGGCCTTCGCGGCGGCGGGGGCGGCGGGGGTGGCCAGCGGGTTGGCCTGGTCGGTCGAGCAGGCCGCTGCGAGCGCGAGCAGCGGGCCGAGGACGAGCGAGCGCTTCATCGGCGGAATCCTCCGTGCGGGTGGGTTCCCCGGGCCCGCCGGGGGGGCGGGCGGGGCGAAAGCATTCCGAGCACGCCACGGGCCGCGTCATCGCCGTCGAAAAAATCCAGGTTAATGCTGGCTTTCTTCACACTCCACGCTCTGCTGCGGCCATGGCGGAGCGATGCAGAGCGATGCACGCCGCACCGTTGTGGTGCGCGAGCCCGGGGATGCGAAAGAGGACCGGGGTGGGATGCGGCCGAGTTGCCGATGCCGGGTGGGGAGGTGCGCGGGGGATCGTGTCATGTCATACCGATTCCCGAAATCGGTTGTGCAAAGGGACGTCATCCCGAAGGCGCCGGCGCTCTGTACCTGAACGCACGCTCAACCTGGCGGCGCCGAGGGATCTAAAACCTGTCGCCGCGACGAAGCGGCATTGTCGCGGCGGAAAGTCCAGATCCCTCGGGTGCCGCCAAGCGCTTGGCGACGCGTCCAATTTGGGGTAGCGGCACCGCTCGGGAGGACGTCTCAGGGTTGGGAATCCCCTACGTCGAAGCGGCCGAAACATCTTCCGAGCGCCCTGTCGCCCACTGCCGGGCTGCGGTTTCGCGGCGCCGGGGCTCGCTTGACACCCCCCGGGGCGGCCGGTACGCTGTCCGGTCTGCCTCGAGAAGCGCTTCGGGTGCCTCGTTCCGAGGGCAGCGGTCGATCCTGCGGCCTGCCAACTGCAGCGCGTGCGAGCGGGGGGCGAGGGGGCGGCTGATTGCGGCCGTGAGATCGGGCGCGGCAAGCGTCGCGAATGCTGGCCTCGCGACGGTCGGCGGCGACGCACCCATGGCTGCCGGGCGGCTTCCGCGGCTGGCTCGCGCGTCGTCGGTTAGGTCCTTCGGCCCTGCGCGGCTCGGCGCGGACTCAGGGTAACGCGAGGCCGGGCCTCAGGATGACACCGTGGGAGCCGAGTTTTCTCAACAGTTCCTGAGGTTTCCGGCCTGGAGATGGCCGGCCTGGAACACGCCTCTCGAGGCGCTCGGATCACGACTCTCGCACGTTCGCACCCGGTGACCATGGCCGACCGACGGCAGGACGCGCTCGACTACCACAGCCAGGGGCGCCGCGGCAAGATCGCCGTCGTTCCCACCAAGCCGGCGAGCACGCAGCGCGACCTGTCGCTGGCGTACTCGCCGGGGGTGGCGGAGCCGTGCCGGGAGATCGCCCGCGACCCCGAGGACGTGTTCAAGTACACGGCGCGCGGGAACCTGGTGGCGGTGGTGTCGAACGGCACGGCGGTGCTGGGGCTGGGAAACATCGGGCCGCTCGCGGCCAAGCCGGTGATGGAAGGGAAGGGCGTGCTCTTCAAGCGCTTCGCCGACATCGACGTCTTCGACCTGGAGGTGGGATCCGAGGACCCGGAAGACGTGATCCGCTTCTGCGAGCTGCTGGAGCCCACGGTGGGGGGCATCAACCTGGAAGACATCGCCGCCCCGGAGTGCTTCTACATCGAGGAGACGCTCAAGGCGCGGCTCGACATCCCCGTCTTCCACGACGACCAGCACGGCACGGCGGTGATCTCGGGCGCCGCGCTGCTGAACGCGCTCGACGTGGTGGGGAAGGAGATCGGCCGGGTGCGCGTGGTCTTCTCCGGCGCCGGCGCGGCGGCCATCGCGACGGCCGAGCACTACGTCTCGCTGGGGGTCGCGCGCGAGAACATCTACATGTGCGACCGCGCGGGGGTGATCACCACCGACCGCGGGCCGGAGCACATGGACCCGTACAAGGCCCGCTTCGCGCAGGCGACGGAGCTGCGCACGCTGGCGGACGTGATGAAGGGCGCCGACGTCTTCGTGGGCCTCTCGGTGGCCGGGGCGGTGACGCGGGAGATGGTGGCGTCCATGGCGGAGCGGCCGATCGTCTTCGCCCTGGCCAACCCCGACCCCGAGATCACGCCGGAGGAGGTGGCCGAGGTGCGGAGCGACGCCATCATGGCCACCGGGCGGACGGACTATCCCAACCAGGTGAACAACGTCCTCGGCTTCCCCTTCATCTTCCGCGGGGCGCTGGACGTGCGGGCGCGCGCCATCAACGACGCGATGAAGATGGCCGCCACCCGCGCCCTGGCCGAGCTGGCGCGGCTCGACGTACCCGAGAGCGTGGAGCACGCGTACGGCGACGAGCGGCTGCGCTTCGGGCCGGACTACCTGATCCCCAAGCCCTTCGACGCGCGCATCATGCTCTGGGTGGCGCCGGCGGTGGCGCAGGCGGCGATGGAGACGGGGGTGGCGCGGCGCGCGATCGAGCTGGACGCCTACCGCCACGAGCTGGAGGCGCGGCTCGGCCGCGGGCGCGAGGTGATGCGCGACATCATGCGCCAGGCGCGCGGCGACCCACGCTCCATCGTGTACCCCGAGGGCGAGCACGAGCGCATCATCCGCGCGGCCGTGCTGGTGGTGGGCGAGGGGATCGCGCGCCCCATCCTGGTCGGCCGCCCGGAGCGCATCCGCTCGACGGCCGCGGCGCTGGGCGTGTCGCTGGAGGGCGTGCGCATCGTGGACCGGCTGGCGGACGAGGAGCGGCTGGAGCGCTACGCGCAGACGCTGTACGCGCGCCGCCACCGCAAGGGGATGACGCTGGCCGACGCGCGTGGCGAGGTGCGGCGCGCCATCACCTTCGGGCTGATGATGGTGCGCGAGGGCGAGGCCGACGGGCTGGTGGCGGGCGAGGACCTGCACTACCCGGAGACGATCCGCCCGGCGCTGCAGGCGATCGGCACGGCGCCGGGGGTGCGGCACGTGGCGGGGCTGTACATGATGGTGCTGGAGCGCGAGATCCTGTTCTTCGCCGACACCACGGTGAACATCGAGCCCGACGCGGAGACGCTGGCCGAGATCGCGACGCTGGCGGCGGCGTTCGTGAGGCGGCTGGGGCTGGAGCCGCGGGTGGCGATGCTCTCCTTCTCCAACTTCGGCTCGGCGCCGCACCCGCGCAGCGAGAAGGTGCGGCGGGCGACGGAGCTGGTGCGCTCGCTCGACCCCGGGCTGGAGGTGGACGGCGAGATGCAGGCCGACACCGCGGTGCTGGACGAGCTGCGGCAGGAGCTCTACCCCTTCAGCACGCTGCGCGGCCGCCCCAACGTGCTGATCTTCCCCGACCTCGACGCGGCCAACATCGCCTACAAGCTGATGATGCGCCTGGGCAGCGCCGAGGGCTTCGGCCCGATCCTGCTGGGGATGGCGCATCCGGTGCACGTGCTGCAGCGCGCCAGCGAGGCCGCCGAGATCGCCAACCTCACCGCCGTGGCCGTGGTCGACGCGCAGGAGCACTCCGGCGCGCGCTACCGGGCGCGATGAGATTCCCGTTCAGTCCTCCATTCACCCACTGCCGTTTCACGCAGAGCCGCAGAGGAACGGAGAGAACCACCCAGCCTCTCTGTTTCTCTGTGCCTCTGCGTGAGACGGCCGTTGCCGGGCCTGGGAAGCGATGAGCACGGTCGAGATCCACTACCGCCGCCTCCCCGACCGGGAGCAGCTCTTTCGCCAGATTGTGGTGGAGGACGCGGGCGACTACGTTGTGACGCTGCTCGAAGCGGCGGTCCTGGCGAAGCCGGTGACGGCGGGGGGGCGCACGGTGCTGGAGCCGGGCGCCCCCGTCGTATGGATCACCTACCCCGGGCGCTGGCACGACGTGGGGCGCTTCCACCTGGCCGACGGCACCTTCACCGGCGTCTACGCCAACGTCCTCACCCCGGTGGTGATGGACGGCGCGCGCTGGGAGACCACGGACCTGTGCCTGGACCTGTGGTCCGGCGCCGACGGAACCCTGGTGGTGCTGGACGAGGACGAGCTGCGCGAGGCGGAGCGCGAGGGGTGGGTGGAGCGCGAGGTGGCGACAAGGGCCCGCGAGGAGGCCGCCGCGCTGCTGGAGGCCGCCCGTCGGGGCGACTGGCCCGGGCCGGAGGTGCACGCATGGACGCTGGAGCGGGCGCGCGAGACCGTCTCGCGCGGCGCGGCCGGCAACGACGACAGGTGACGAGGATGATCCATGGACCCGCCCGCCGCGTGCGGCTGACGGCCCCTCTCGTGGCGGCGCTGCTGGCGCTGCTCTCCGCCGCCTCCGCGTGCGCGCAGCCCGGGGGCGGAGGCTCCACGGCGAGCGGCTCGGGACGGGCGCTCCCCACGCCGGACTCGGTGCTGGCGCGGGCGGCGCGCGGGCGCGAGAAGGGGGCCGCCGGCGCGCGGGTGAGCGTGGTGGAGATCTCGGACTTCCAGTGCCCGTTCTGCCGGCAGTTCTACGAGACCACCTACCACCGCTTCGACAGCGCCTACGTGAAGACGGGGAAGGTGCAGATGGTGTACATCCACCTGCCGCTCCCCATGCACACGCAGGCCTACCCCGCGGCCGAGGCGGCGATGTGCGCCGGGGCGCAGGGGAAGTTCTGGGAGATGCACGACCGGCTCTTCGCCACCCAGCGCGAGTGGGGCGGCCAGGCCGACGCCGCGCAGCGCTTCGCGAAGCTGGCGGTGGAGCTGAACCTGGACGCCGCCGCGTACCGCGACTGCGTGGACAACGACCGCACGGCGCCGCTCATCCTGAACGACGCCATGCAGGCGAGTGGGGCAGGGGTGAACGGCACCCCCGCCTTCATCGTGAACCGCACGCAGATGCTGAACGGCGCGGTGACCTTCGAGCAGCTCTCGGCGGCGGTGGACGCGGCGCTCAACGGGCAGACGCCGCCCGGGGCCGCTCCCGCACCTCCGGCTCCGGCGCGCCCGTAGGGTCCCAACCGCCGTTTCACGCAGAGACGCAGAGGAACCGAGAGAACGTCAACAG
>DASYJZ010000294.1:0-8799 GCA_035995965.1 Longimicrobium sp.
GTGGCGCGCGGGATGGGGAAGTGCTGCGTGGCCGGCGCGGGCGACATCGAAATGGACGAGGGCCGCCGCCGCTTCACCGCCTCCGGCGTCACCGTGCAGGAGGGCGACTGGATCACGCTGGACGGCAGCACCGGCCGGGTGATCCTGGGCAGGGTCGACACGGTGGAGCCCGAGCCGACGGAGACCTTCCGGCGGCTGATGGAGTGGGCCGACGGCTTCCGCACGCTCAAGGTGCGCACCAACGCCGACACCCCGCACGACTCGGCGGTGGCGCGGAAGTTCGGCGCCGAGGGGATCGGGCTCTGCCGCACCGAGCACATGTTCTTCGAGGGCGACCGCATCGACGCGGTCCGCGAGATGATCCTGGCCGAGAACCCCAGCGGCCGCGCCATCGCCTAGGCCCGGCTCCTCCCCATGCAGCGCGGCGACTTCGAGGGGATCTTCCGGGCGATGGACGGGCTCCCCGTCACCATCCGCCTGCTCGACCCGCCGCTGCACGAGTTCCTCCCCCACGGCGACGCGGAGATCAAGAACCTGGCGCGGAAGATGGGGGTCGAGTCGGCGAAGCTGCGGGCGCGCGTGGACTCGCACCACGAGGCGAACCCCATGCTCGGCCACCGCGGCTGCCGCCTGGGGATCACCTACCCCGACATCACCTGGATGCAGGCGCAGGCGATCTTCGAGGCCGCGGTGAACGTCGCGGCCGAGGGGGTGACCGTCTGCCCGGAGATCATGGTGCCGCTGGTCGCCACCGCCGAGGAGCTGCGCCGCCAGCGGAAGATCGTCGACGAGGTGGCCGAGGAGGTGTTCGAGGCCGCCGGCCGGCGCGTGGAGTACCTGGTGGGCACGATGATCGAGCTCCCACGTGCCGCCCTCACCGCCGACGAGATCGCGGCCGAGGCACAGTTCTTCTCCTTCGGCACCAACGACCTCACCCAGACCACCTTCGGCCTCTCGCGCGACGACGCCGGGCGCTTCCTGCCGCACTACGTGGAGCAGGGGATCATCCCTCACGACCCCTTCCAGTCGCTCGACGTGGGCGGCGTGGGGAAGCTGGTGGAGATGGCCTGCCGCCTGGGCCGCGGGGTGAAGCCGGAGCTCAAGCTCGGCGTCTGCGGCGAGCACGGCGGCGACCCCCGCTCGGTCGAGTTCTTCCACGCTGCCGGGCTGGACTACGTGAGCTGCTCCCCCTACCGCGTCCCCCTCGCCCGCCTCGCCGCCGCCCACGCCGCCCTGAACGACCCGCGCCCGAAAGAGCCGCAGACGGTCCACGAGCGTGAGGACCTGGCCGCGGCGGATTGAGTCTCCATCCTAGGATCGATTCGCGGCCCGAGCCCGCGACCGGCCCGCGCTGGGTCGTTTTTGAGCCGTATCCGGCCCGATCCTATTTACTTTCAGCCGCTAGCCACCAATATTGGTACTACCATTTCTGGTGCTACCAAAATTGGTACTACCAGATTTGGTACTAAACAGCCGAGAACCTCCGCCCACAGCAAACCTGAACCCCATGGAATTATCAAGACCACCCGAACTGTTCGATCGTGCACCGGAATGGCGGACGCTCGAAAGTCTCTGGACCAAGGCCAGGCCGGACCTGGCTTTCGTGATCGGGCGCCGGCGGGCGGGAAAAAGCTACCTGCTTACGCGGTTCACGCAGCAGGTCGGGGGCATCTACTACCAGGCGACGCGCAGGACGGAGGCGGAACAGCTCGCCAGCCTGACGCGCGTCATCGGCGAGCATTTCGACGACGCGGCGCTGCAGCACGGGATCGCATTCCCTTCGTGGGAGGACCTGTTCGGCTACCTGACGCGGCGAGCGGATGGGAACCCGTTCCTGCTGGTGCTGGACGAGTTTCCCTACCTGGCCGGCGCCGCGCCTGCGCTCACCTCGATCATCCAGAGCCTCTGGGACCATGCCTGGCCCAAGACCCGGATGAAGCTGGTGCTGAGCGGCTCGTACATCACGGCGATGAACCAGCTGGAGCAGGTGGATCAGCCGCTTTACGGGCGGCGCACCTCGAAGCTGGTGGTGGGTCCGTTCGGCTTTTCCGACGCCGCGCTGTTCATGCCCGGCTACGACGTGCGAGAGCAGATGGTCGCCTACGGCGTGTTCGGCCACCTGCCGGGCCACCTTGCGCTCGTGGACGCGTCACGCTCGCTCGCGGAGAACGTGGGCGACGTTCTGCTCGATCCGGCGGGACGCCTGGCCGACGAGGCCCTGCACATGCTCGATGCGTTCACGGGAGATGCGAACGTGCACTACTCGGTCATCGAAGCCATCGCGGGCGGCGAGCAGACGTGGGGGGGGATCACCAAGCGGATCGGCCGGGTCGGCGGGGCGCTGCACCGCGCGGTGCGGTGGCTCGAGGAGATGGAGGTGATCGAGCGGGTGGTTCCGGTGACCGAGCCGAATCCGCAGAAATCCAGGCGCGCCGTGTACCGCATCGTGGACCCGTACGTCGCCTTCTGGCATCGGACCGTGGCGCCGCTCGTGAACTCCGGAAGGCTGGGGCTCGTTCCTCCAGAGCAGCTCTGGAGCGAGGTGGTGGCGCCGGGAGTCGACAACTACATGGGGCCGGTGTTCGAGCAGATCTGCCGCAATTTCGTGCGCCGTACGGACCGGCTCCCGTTCAGCCCGGTGCGCGTGGGGGAATGGTGGGATTCCACCTCGCAGAACCAGGTGGACGTCGTGGTGATCGGAGGGAACGGAGAGCTGCTGGTCGCCGAGTGCAAATGGGGACGCGTCACCGGAGCGCACCTCCGCACCCTGCGCGCGCGGGCATCGCTGGTCGCAGCCGAGGCCGGGAGCATCGTGCGAATACACCTGGCGCTCTTTACGAGCCGGCATGAGGTGGACGACGAGATCCGGCGGGAAGTCGAGAGCGGGGCCATCCTGTTGTTCACATCCGACGATCTGCGCTGACCGCACGTCAGGGCTTGGACCCGGCCTCACCCCAGCTCGTCGATGGAGCGGGGCCAGTCGCCCTTCAGCAGGCGCGACATCGCACGATCCGCGAGGAGGCGGCCGCCGGTCTGGCAGCGGGCGCAGTAGTTGGTCTCGTTCTCGGCGTAGCGGATGCGCTGCACCGGCGCGCCGCAGTCGGGGCACGGCTGCCCGTAACGCCCGTGCACCACCATCTCCGGACGGAAGGCCGTCACCTTCTCCGGGAAGCCGTCGCCCGTCTCCCGCCGCAGCCGCTCGGTCCACTCCACCAGCGTGTCGCGCACCGCCTGGTGGAGCCGCGCGATCTCGTCCGCCGACAGGTTGGTGGTGAGCTGCACCGGCGAGAGCCGCGCGCGGTGCAACATCTCGTCGGAGTACGCGTTGCCGATCCCGCTGAACACCTTCGGATCGGTGAGCGTGCGCTTGAGCGTGTGCCGCTCGCGGGTGAGCGCGGCGCCGAACTCCTCCACGCTCGCCGCCATCACGTCGATCCCGCCGGGGTCGAGCGCGCGCAGCGCCTCTTCGCCGCGCAGCAGGTGGATGGAGGCGCGGCGCTTCGACCCCGCCTCGGTGAGCACCAGCGCGCCGCCGGGAAAGTCGAAGGCCGCGAGCCCCAGCTTGCCGGGGAGCTTCGCGCCGACGCCGAGCCAGCGGAAGCGCCCCGCCACCATCAGGTGCACCACGATGAAGTGCTCGCCCTCCAGCTCGATCACGATCCGCTTCCCGAGGCGCCGGACGCCGACGACCTGCCGCCCGGCGAGCTCCGCGGGCCGGGGGGCCACGCTGCGGAGCACGAACGGGTTGCCCAGCCGGATCCCCGTCAGCCGCTCGCCCACGATGCGGCGCTCGATGGCTTCGATGTAGACCTGGACGTCGGGTAGCTCGGGCATGGTTGTCGATGATCGGTTGAGCGAGGTACGGCCGTGTGAAGATGGCACATGGGGGGCGGAGCGCCAGATTTCGAAGGTCCGTTCACGAATCCTGCATTGTGGCAGGCGTAGGAACGCTGCGGGGTGAATCAGGAACGGGGGAGGACGGGATGCAGGTGGTGGTCTTCGGCGCCACGGGGGGAACGGGGCGCGAGCTGGTGACGCAGGCGCTGGGACACGGCCATTCGGTTCGCGCGTTCGTGCGCGACCCGGACCGGCTGAAGGTGGTGCACCCCCGTCTGGAGGTGGTGACGGGCGACGTGCAGGACGCGAAGAGCGTCGCGGCCGCGGTGGCGGGGCAGGAAGCGGTGCTCTCCGCGCTCGGCGTGAATGAGCGGAAACCCAACACCATCCTCTCCGACGGCGTCCGCACGATCGTGGGGGCGATGGAGACCGAGGGCGTGCGCCGGCTGCTGTTCGTCTCCTCGCTGGGCGTGGGGGAGACGAAGGGGCAGCTCGGGCCGCTCTACAACCGCATCTTCCTCCCCCTGCTGCTGAAGGAGATCTTCGCGGACAAGGAGACGGCCGAGGCGTTGGTGCGCGAGTCGGACCTCGACTGGACGATCGTGCAGCCCGGGCGGCTGACGAAGGCGCGCCTCACCGGGACGTACCGCGCGGGCCCCGACGCCGCGAAGGGCCGCTGGTTCCCCAGGATCGCCCGCGCCGACGTCGCCGATTTCATGCTGAACGCGCTCGAACGCAAGCTGTTCGTCCGCGAGGCGCCGGCGCTCGCCTACTGACCATCGATTCTCGCGACGCTCTGGGGGCGATGCCGACGCTTGCGGACGCGTTCGCCCCGGCGGCGTTGTAGCAGAATCCGCTCTCTGCCTGCAACAGTTACCGCAGTGCGCAAGAATTGCGGCGAAATCCCCGGGCGGGATTCGCGCGCGCTCGCCGTCTAGTGCGATAAATCCGCGGATCTGCTGACGGTTTCGGCACGGCCCGCTGCGGCATCCCCCCTGCTCTCCCGTGGGACGTCCACGTCCACCCGCATGGAGAACCGGATGCTCGTGTCGCGCTCGCTCACGCTTCTCGGATTCGTCCTGGTCGCCGCCTGCACCGGCGGCTCCGGCGTCACCGCTCCCGGAGGGGACCCGGGAAACGGCGGCGGGACCGGCAATTCGGGACCGTTGGGCCCCAATGCCAGCCTCGGTGGCCGCCGCCCCTTCCCCGCCGACAACCCGTGGAACCGTGACGTCTCCGGCGACCCCGTCGATCCAGCGTCGCAGACGCTGCTCGCGAGCTGCGGCGGGCTGGACCGCGGCCTCCACCCGGACTTCGGCACGGTGTGGAACGGCGCGCCGAACGGCATCCCCTACGTGGTCGTCGCCGGGACGCAGGGGAAGGTGCCGGTGACCTTCGGCTACGCGGACGAGAGCGACCCCGGCCCCTATCCCGTCCCATCCGACGCGCCGATCGAGGGCGGGTCCGGCGGCAGCGGTGACCGCCACATCCTCGTGGTCGACCGCGACGCCTGGAAGCTGTACGAGCTCTACGACGCGCACCCGGTGAACGGCGGCGCGAGCTGGACGGCGGGCTCCGGCGCGGTGTTCGACCTCAACTCGAACGCCCTGCGCCCTGCCGGGTGGACCTCGGCCGACGCGGCGGGGCTGCCGATCTTCCCCGGCCTCGTTCGCTACGACGAGGCGGTGGAGCGAAAGGTGATCGACCACGCGCTGCGCTTCACCTGCCCGGCCACGCGGCGGGCGTACGTCGCCCCGGCGCGCCACTTCGCCAGCTCGCGCACCGACCCCGCGCTGCCGCCGATGGGGATGCGCGTGCGGCTCCGCGCCGGTTTCGACATGAGCGGCTATCCGGCGAACGTGCAGGTGATCCTGAAGGCGATGAAGACCTACGGGATGCTGCTCGCAGACAACGGGAGCGCCTGGTACGTGAGCGGCGCCCCGGACCCCCGCTGGAGCGACGACGAGCTGGCGGCGCTGAGCGGCGTGAAGGCGCGGGACTTCGAGGTCGTGAAGCTGGGCACCCTCGTCACCCAGTAGCCTCCGCACCCCCGGCGGAGCCGCATCGGCGGACGGCTGATCCGTCCGTTTCCGCGCCGCGCACGCTCGATGGAAGAGTGTTGCGCGGCGCTCGTTTTGGCCTGATCTTGTGGCGTCCATTCCGCTCGCACCTGCATCACCCCGGCCCCTCGCGCACATGGGCATGCTGTCGTCCCTCTTCTACCTCCCGACGCTGCTGGTGGTCGCGGTGCAGGTGTTCTTCGCCATCCACTGCGTGCGCAACGGCAAGCCGGGGTGGCTGATCGTGATCCTCTTCTTCCCGGTGGTCGGCAGCCTGGTCTACCTCGTCGTGGAGTTCCTCCCGGAGATCCGGGCGCGCGGCACGGTGTCGAGCACCGCACGCAGGGTGCGCGACCGCATCAATCCCGCGGCCGAGATCCAGCGGCTCGAGGACCAGGTGGCCGTCAGCAACAGCCTGAACAACCGCCTTGCGCTGGCCCGCGGCTACCTGCGCGTGGGGCGCGGCGACGAGGCGGTGGCCGTCTACCGCGCCTCGCTCTCCGGCCTGTACGAAGACGACCCGACCGTGCTCTCCGAGCTCGCCGTCGCGCTGGAGCACGGCGGGCGCAGCGCCGACGCGCGCGAGACCTTCGAGCGGCTGCGGACGAGCGCGCCGATGCTCTCCACCGAGCAGCTCCTGCTCAGCGCGGTCATCTACGAGAGCATGGGCGACCTGGTGGGTGCCGCGCGCGAGTACCAGGCGATCCTGCAGCGCCCGGTGATCGGCGAGGAGGCGCGCTGCCGCTACGCGCTCGTGCTCAAGCAGCTCGGCCGCACCGCCGAGGCGAACGCCCTCTTCGACGAGATCCTCCGCCATGCCCGTCTCTCACCCGGCCATTACCGCAAGGCGCAGAAGCACTGGATCGCGATCGCGAAGCAGGAGGCCGGACGCGAGGCGGTGGCGGGATGACGTCACACAGCCGCGCCCCGACTCCGCTCCAGACAGAGTCGTGTCCCACTTGCGGTGGGGATGTGGACTTCACGGCTGAGGTCCGCCCGATGAACGTCGGCGGGCACAGCACGTAGCATGAGCGATCTCCCGAAAGCGGACCGGTGCCCCGTCTGCGGCGGGGAGGCGCACCTGACGCGCGAGGTACGCCCTATCACGATCCTCGCCCGATCCGTCGCGGTCGAAGACGAGTTCTATCGCTGCACCCGGTGCCGCGAGGAAGTGTACCGGCCGGGGATGATGGACGCCGTGATGCGTCGCGCTACCGCCAAGATCCGCGAAGAGGACGGGCTGCTCACGCCGGACGAGGTGCGCGCCGTCCGGCGGAAATTCGGGCTGACGCAACCCGAGTTCGAGCGCCTCCTGGGCGTCGGCGCGAACACCGTGGTGCGCTGGGAGCGCGGAACGGTGCCACAGGGCTCGGCGGCCGACTCGCTGCTGCGGCTGCTGGACGAGTTTACGGAGAACGCCCGATTCCTGGCGGGTCTGCACGGCGTCGAGCTGCCCGCGAATGGGCGGAGGGCACGGACGAAGGCAGCCTGAACGCCGGCGGGCTTCACGACCTGTCCCACGCATGCGGCGAGCCCCGCCCCCTCTCGCGAAGGGGCGGGGCTCGGTGCGTCCGCCGGCGGGTGCGGCCTTCAGGCCACGGCGAGCTCCGGCTCCGCGACGGCGGCGGGCGCGATGAATCGCATCGCCAGGTCCACGTACTCCTTCGTCCCGATGAAGAGCGGGGTGCGCTGGTGCAGCGAGGCGGGATCGATGTCCATGATCCGGCGGCGGCCGTCGGTGGCCTTGCCCCCGGCGTGCTCCGCGATCATCGCCAGCGGCGCGGCCTCGTACAGGAGCCGCAGCTTGCCGTTGGGGTTCTTCGCGTCGGCGGGGTACATGAAGAGCCCGCCGTACAGCAGGTTGCGGTGGAAGTCGGCCACCAGCGAGCCGATGTAGCGGGAGCTGAACGGCCTGGGGTTGGACGGGTCGGCGCCCTTCAGCCAGTCGAGCAGACGCCGCTGGCCCTCGGACCACCTGACGTAGTTCCCCTCGTTCACGCTGTAGATGCGCTGCCCCTCGTCGGGGATGCACATGTGCGGGTGCGAGAGGAGGAACTCGCCGATCCCCGGCTCCAGCGTGAAGCCGTGCACCCCGTTGCCGGTGGTGTAGACCAGCATGGTCGACGAGCCGTAGACCACGTACCCCGCGGCGACCTGCTTGGAGCCCGGCTGCAGGCAGTCGTCGATCGAACCGCGCGGGTGGTCGCTCACCTTGCGGTGCACGGAGAAGATGGTGCCCACCGAGACGTTGGCGTCGATGTTCGACGAGCCGTCGAGCGGGTCGAAGAGCACGCAGTAGTGGCCGGTGGGGAACTTGTCGGGGATGGGGATGAAGTCCTCCACCTCTTCCGACGCCATCCCGCAGAGGTGGCCGGTGTGGTCGAGCGCCTTGAACAGCACCTCGTTGGCGTACTCGTCCAGCTTCCGCACCTCCTCGCCCTGTACGTTCACCTCGCCGGTGTAGCCCAGGATGTCGGCCAGGCCGGCGCGGCGCACCTCCTGCCCGATCATCTTGGCTGCGAAGGCGATGTCGTACAGGATGCTGCTGAACGCGCCCGTGGCCTCGGGGAACTGGCGCTCGGCCTCGATGATGTGGCGCTCGATGGTGATGATGGCCTTGGTGCTCACGCCCTCTCCCCAGGCTGTTTCCGATGGTCCGGCGCGAGACCTCGCCCGCGCCCGCAGGCCTTCATCGGATCGACTGTCTCGCGGACGGCCGGCTCACGGCTCCTCGCGCCTCCATGCGCCCCCGCCGGGCTCCACGCGCACCACCACGGTGCCGTCCTCGTCCGTGCGCGCCACCGGCACCCCGTCCGCATGCAGCCGCGCGAGGGTCTCCGGCGCCGGGTGGCCGTACTTGTTGCGGCGTCCGCACGAGATCACGGCGAGCATGGGGCGGACG
>DASYJZ010000295.1:0-10889 GCA_035995965.1 Longimicrobium sp.
GGCGGAAGCGGTAGCGCGACTCGCTCCCGCCGGGGAGCTGGCGCACGGCGTGGAGCGCCACCAGCCGGTGCGTCCGGTCGAGCTCCGCCCCGAGCTCCCGCACCACCTCGCGGACGTCGAGGCCGGCCACCTCGGCCACCACCTCGGCGGTGAAGACTTGGCCTTCGACCGCGGCGATGCCGAGCAGGCGGCGCAGCTCGGGCGCGAGCCGCCGCACCCGCTCGGCGATCACCCCCTCCACCCGCGCCGGGAGCGCCGACCACGCGGCCGCATCTCCCTCGCGCCAGCCGCCCTCGTCCGTGCGCGTAATCCCGCCGCGCGCCCGCAACTCGTGGACGGCCTCGACCACGAAGAGCGGATGGCCGCCCGTGTGGCGAAGCAGGCGTTCGCGCAGCCCGGGGCTGAGCGCCGCCGCGTCCGTCTCCAGCACCTCGCCGGCGAGCCGCAGAGCGTCGGGGCCGTCGAGCACGTCCAGCCCGATTCCGCCCGCGCCGAACAGCCGCTGCCACTCGCCCACCACCGCCGCGGGCGACGGTCCCGCGCCGGGCGCCCGCGCGGCGACGTCGGCGTCGCGATAGGCGGCCACCAGCAGCACGGCCGCGTCGGAGATGCGGCGCGCGAGGTGGAAGAGGAGGCCGAGAGACGAAGCATCCGCCCACTGCAGGTCGTCGACGATCAGCACCAGCGGCGCGCGCACGGCGGCGCGCCGCACCTCCGCGGTGAACCACTCCTCCACGCTGCTCGCGCCCGGGGTCTCAAAGCTCCCCGACGCGCCGGGCACGGCCTCGCGGAGCGCGCGCCAGATCTCGCGGAAGGGGAAGTAGGCCGCGCCCTCGCCCGCCAGCGCGTCGCACTCGCCCCAGGCGACGCGGGCGCGCGGCTCGCGAATGCCGGTGCGGCGCGCGAATTCGCGGAGCAGCGCCGTCTTCCCGATCCCCGCCTCGCCTGCGATCCAGCAGACGGCGCCGGCTCCCGCGACCGCGTGCGCGAGCGCCGCCTCCAGCCGATCCAGCTCGCGCTCGCGGGCGACGAACCGCGCGTCCGCCGGAGCCGCGCTGGCGGCCTCCGCGGGGAGCGAGGACACGCGCCAGCTTCCGTCGGGTCCGCGCTGGAGCCGTCCATCGTCCGCCAGGCCGCGGATCAGCTCAACCGAGCGAGACGGATTTCCGCCGGCTTCACGATGTACCCATTCCGCCAGCCGTCGCCGCTCGTCCACGGGCAGCTCGACCATGCTCCCGACGAGCACCTCGGTCTCGGCCGCGGCGAGCCGACCGAGCACCACGCGTTCGGCGTTGGGGAGGTCGACCACCGAGGGATTCGCGGCGAGCAGCAGCATCACGCCGGGGATGCGCCGGCGAGCGACGGCGGCGAGGAGACGCATCGACGAGGGGTCCGCATCGCCCGCGTCGTCCACGTGCAGGAGGATGGGGGCCTCGGCGGCGACGTCGGCGAGGACGCGGCAGAGGGCCTCGTGCAGGAGCTCCTCCGCGCCGTCGGGGGCGGCGAGGGTGCGGAAGCGCTCGCGCAGCGCCGGCACCAGCCGCGCGGCCTCCGCCAGCGCCCAGTCCGGCGCCCCGCCGATCCCAGGCGCGCGCTCCAGCCCCGAAAGCGCGTCGCGGAGCACGGCCCACGCGCCGGCATCCCGCGCGTCCGACGCCCTCGCGGAGCCGACCCACGCATCCCCCTCCCCCTGCACGCGCGCGGCGAAGTCTCCGCACAGGCGCGTCTTCCCCAGCCCCGGCTCGCCCTCCACCAGCACGACCGCCGCCCCGCCGCCCCGCACGCGCTCCCACGCGGAGGCGAGGGCGGCGAAGTGCGCCGCGCGTCCCACCAGCTCCGGCCCGAACAGCGCCGCCGAGCCCGCGACGCCGGACAGCGCGACGGACGGTCCGCGGCGCTCCCGGGCCAGCGCCTCGCTGAGCGCGCGCCACGCCGCGGGTGGCTCGGCTGCGGCTGCGTCCCATCGCGCGGAGATCTCGGCGTGGCGCGCGGCCGCCTCTTCCGCGCGGCCGGAGAGGCGCAGCGCCTCCACCCACGCGACCGCGGCCGAGGCATCGTGCGTCGCGGCCTCGGACCACAGCGCGGCCCATCCCGCCGCCTCGCCCCACCGGCCCTCCGCCCGCGCATCGTCGGCGAGCCGCTGGAGTGCGGCGGCGTGCAGCCTCCCCAGCCGGGCGCGCTCGGTCGAGAGCCATCCCTGGAACTCCGAACCCCCCGCGTCGTCGCCGCCGGCGAGCAGCTCGCCGCGCCAGCGCGAGACTGCATCCCCCCAACGGCGGGCCGTGACGTCCGCCTCGAAGGCGCGGACGTCGTACGCGATCTCGTCCGGTGCGACGGAGACCTGGTCGGGCCCGATCACCAGCGCGCAGGGGAGTGCTGTGCTCAGCCGGTGCAGCGCCTGCCGCAGCGAGTGGCGCGCCCGCTCGTCGACCCGGTCGCCCCAGAGGAGGCTCGCCAGCCGCTCGCGCGAAACCGGCCGCCGGCTCGATGCCAGGTACGCCAGCAGCGCCAGCTCCTTCCGCCGCCGCGCCAGCACCTCGGCGCCGCCCGCGAACGCGCGCGGCCCACCCAGCGCCTCGAACGCGAGAGCGGAGTGCACAAGCCCATCTGCCACAACGGGTTGACGCTCCGGCTGACGGCCGGGTGCGAGCGACCCGCTATCGTCTTCGGGAGACGGGGATGACGCGGGAGGGATCGGAGCCCGGTGCGGCGGCATGCAGGAGCTCGGCGCGAAGGAAGGATCGATCGAAGGTGGCGCCGAACTGGTCGAGGCGCTCACTACCCGGGCGGAGCGCCCGCGGCAACCATAGGCGCGGCCCCGCCGGCCCACAAGTGTTCACCGATGGCGATCCGCGGGATGGTGAGCGTGGATCACGACCACTGGAAGCGAGAGATGATGCGGAAGGCCCCGGGGATGAACGGATCAGGCCGGAGCGATCGGCCGGCGGCAGCGACGGGCGTAGCGCGCATCGTGGCCGCGTGCGTGCTGCTGCTCGCGGGCGCGGGCGCCGCGGCCGTGCAGCAGGCGGACGCCCAGGCTCCGGCCGCGGCCTCAACGGCGGCGGAGGGGAACGCCTGCTTTCAGCCGCGGCCGCTGCCGGCGTGCCGCAGCTTCTGGATCACCGAGTTCGGGGTGCAGTGGTTCATCTCGCGGCCGCCGGGCGTGAACAACCAGCGCCGCCTGCTGGCCACGTGGGAGGTCGGCTGGATGCGCAACCGCACGGCGGACGACGCGGTGGGCGGGAGCGTCTTCCTGTCCGCCAACGACCACGCCCTGCGCTCCGGCGTCCGCGCGCGCTACCGCCACTGGACGGGCGATGGCACCGCCGTGGACCTGTCGCCCGCGCTGGTCGTCCTCCAGGCCGACGAGAACCTGGAGGTGCGCGCCCGGCTCGGCGCCGCGCTCCAGGCGGGCGTGACCTACCACGACTGGATCGGCCTGACGACGCAGGTCGAGGCCGCGTCGGGCGGCGTCCGCTTTCAGGCCGGCGTGCGGCTGGGCGGCTACCCGGGTGCCGCGGCGGGAGCCGCCCTGCCCCTGTTCGCGCTCTGGGCCGCGCGCCACGACGAGTCGTAGTCGCGGCTCCGCATTCTCTCCGGCCAGCCGTCCGAAGCCCTGCTTCACCTCGTGCGAGTATTGTACTGCCGCCTGGTGTGGCGCGCTGGGGACACGGGCATCGGCGGCTCAGGAGCCGCCGGGCCTCTCTGCGCCTCCACGTCTATACGTGAGGTGCTTTTGCCGCGGCACGCCCTTCGCAGGCGCGTCGGGCGTCCACTGTATCCATGCAGGCTGACGAACGGCCGCTCGGCAGCGACGGGCGGCGCGGACCGGGAACGTGATGGCTTCGGCGACTCTCCTCATCGACATCCAGCAGGTTGCGGCCGGCGAGCACCGGGACGTGTTCCGCGTGCTCGGCATGCACCGCGTCTCCATCGCCGGCGAGCTGCGCCTGGTGGTGCGTGCCTTTCTCCCCGGCGCCCAGGCCGCCGCCGTGGTCGACGCCCAGTCCGGCGCCGTCGCGCCGATGGAGATGGCGTACGACGGCTTCTTCGAGCTCATCCTCCCGCCGGGGACGCATCCGTTCCGCTACCGGCTACGGGTGACCGAGGCGGACGGCACCGTCGTCGAGCAGGCCGACCCGTACTCCTTTCTCCCCACCATCCCCGACTTCGACCTCTACCTGATCGGCGAGGGGACGCACCTGCGGCTCTGGGACGTCCTCGGCGCGCACCCCGACGAGATCGAGGGGGTCGCCGGGACGCGCTTCGCCGTCTGGGCGCCGGGTGCGCGGCGGGTGAGCGTGGTGGGGGGATTCAACCGCTGGGACGGGCGGCGCCACGTGATGCGCTTCCATCCGGGGTCGGGGGTGTGGGAGATGTTCGTCCCCGGCGTGGAGCCCGGCGACGTCTACAAGTACGAGGTGCAGGGGGCGCTCGGCGGCACCTTCCTCAAGGCAGACCCGGTCGCCTTCCGCGCGGAGCACAACCCCGACACCGCCTCCATCGTCTACGACCTGGCCGACTTCGGCTGGAGCGACGAGGTGTGGATGGAGGAGCGGCGCACCGGCGACTGTTACACCCGCCCGTTGGCCATCTACGAGGTGCACCTGGGCTCGTGGATGCGCGTTCCCGAAGAGGGCGGGCGGGTGATGAGCTACCGCGAGCTGGGAGAGCGGCTGGGGGCGTACGTGGCGGAGATGGGCTTCACCCACGTGGAGCTCCTCCCCATCGCCGAGCATCCGTACGACCCGAGCTGGGGCTACCAGGTCACCGGCTACTTCGCGCCCACCAGCCGCTACGGCACGCCGGACGACTTCCGCTGGTTCGTGGACCACCTCCACTCGCTGGGCGTGGGGGTGATCCTGGACTGGGTGCCCGCGCACTTCCCCAAGGACGCGCACGGGCTGCGGCGCTTCGACGGCACCGCGCTGTACGAGCACGAGGACCCGCGCCAGGGCGAGCATCCCGACTGGGGGACGCTGATCTTCAACTTCGGGCGCAACGAGGTGCGCAACTTCCTGCTGGCCAACGCGCTCTACTGGCTGGAGGAGTACCACGTCGACGGGCTGCGGGTGGACGCCGTGGCCTCGATGCTCTACCTGGACTACTCGCGCGAGCCGGGGCAATGGGTGCCCAACGCCTACGGCGGGCGCGAGAACCTCGACGCCATCCACTTCCTGCAGCAGCTCAACGCCACCGTGCGCGACCGGCACCGCGGCGCGCTGATGATCGCCGAGGAGTCCACCGCCTGGCCGGGGGTCACGCAGGCGCCGCACCTGGGCGGGCTGGGCTTCCACCTCAAGTGGAACATGGGGTGGATGAACGACTTCCTGCGCTTCGCCGAGGAAGACCCGGTCTACCGCAAGTACCACTTCAACCTGATCACCTTTTCGCTGATGTACGCCTTCAGCGAGCACTTCGTGCTCCCCTTCTCGCACGACGAGGTGGTGCACCTGAAGGGCTCGCTGATCGAGAAGATGCCCGGCGACCGCTGGCAGAAGTTCGCCAACCTGCGCTGCTGCCTGGGCTTCATGTGGGGCCACCCGGGAAAGAAGCTGCTCTTCATGGGCGGCGAGTTCGGGCAGTGGAGCGAGTGGAGCGAGGGGCGGTCGCTGGACTGGCACCTGCTGGAAGACCCGCTGCACGCCGGGATGCAGGCCTTCATGCGCGACCTGAACGCGCTCTACCAGCGCGAGCGGGCGTTCTGGGAGACCGACTTCAGCTATGAGGGCTTTGCCTGGATCGACTTCCACGACGTGGAGCAGAGCGTGCTCTCCTTCCTGCGCCGCGGCGTAGAGAGTGGCGAGGAGCTGCTCTTCGCCTTCAACTTCACCCCGCTCACGCGCCACCAGTACCGCATCGGCGCGCCCGCCGAGGGCGGCTGGCGCGAGCTGCTGAACAGCGACGCATCTGTCTACGGCGGGAGCAACGTGGGGAACCTGGGCCGGGTCGACACCGAGCCCGTCCCCGCGCACGGCCACGGCCAGTCGCTGCGCCTGACGCTCCCCCCGCTCTCGGTGCTGGTGCTGAAGCGCGACGACCCAACGCAACCACCGGAGATGGAACCGACCGATGCAGAACCCATCGCGCGACGAGCCCCCCGCCGCCGTGCCGAGTGACGCCGCGCCGGCGACCGAGTCGCGCGGCGCCCCGGCCCCGGCCGACCCGCCCGCGGTGAAGGCCGCCAGCCTCTCGCCGCGCGCGAAGCAGGCCGCCGCCGCGAAGGCGGCCGCGCCGAGGAAGCCCGCGAAGCGCACGGCGAAGGGAGCGAAGGCCGGCTCGCGCGAGTTCGTCTACAAGCCGAAAGGCCCGGACCTCCGCGCGGACCTGCGCGCCTTCGTCGTCGCGCAGCCGGGCGGATGGGGGCACGAGGACTGGATCGCCTTCCTCGACCACCTGCGCGAGCGCGGCCACGACACCTCGGACCCGGAGGCAGTCGGCCTGGCGCTGGAGCGCGAGCGGCTGGCCGCGGTGCTGGAGCCGATCCAGGGGATGGGTCCGCGGCGCGTGCAGGCGGTGGTGGACCGCTACGACACCCTCTGGAGCGCCCGCCGCGCCGACGTCGACGAGCTCGCCGCCCTCCCCGGCATGAACCGCGCGCTCGCCGAAAAAGTCCGCCAGGCGCTGAGCTGACCAAAAAGAAATGCCGTTTCAGTCCTCGTCCACGCCCGGATCCAGGACGTCGTCGAGGTCGTCCACGCCGGCCGCCCGGAAGAGCATGCGTCGCAGGCGGCGGTCGTAGAGCTGCCACTTGAGCTTCCGCTGCGGCGGGTCCTCCTCGTCGCCCGCCAGGAAGCCGCAGTCGATCTCGAACCCCCCCGCCCGGCTGCGCCCGCCGCCGTACGGCCGCCCGCGCACGTCGTCGCCCAGCGCGTCCTTGAGGAAACGGTCGACGCGGAGCGTGCTCTTCAGCGTGCGGAGGCTGCCGGAGATCGCCTCGCGCTCCTCGTCGCCCAGCAGGCCGTAGACGATGGCCGTGTGCACGTTCTCCTCGGTGAGCAGGAAGTCGGCGGCCTGGGGGATGGCGTCGCGGTCGGCCCAGCGCAGGGAGCCCACGCCGGCGATGGAGAAGCCGTTGCGCACCGTGCGGCACGCCAGCGCCTGCTCGATCACGTCCAGCGTGGCGTGCGACTTCTGCACGCAGAGCACCTTCTCCAGCAGGTCGCTGTCCATGAAGCGGCTGAGGTAGGCCGCCGCCTGGTACTCGGGTGGCCGCGCGCGCACGAAGCGGTCGGTCTCGCTGTGCAGCCCGTGCATCAGCGCCGTCGCCAGCCGCACGTGCGCGGGGTTCTCCGCGTCGAGCTCGAGGACGGTGCCGCTCTGCAGGTACTCGGCGAATATCGTGGCCGCCGCGCCGAGCGGGCGCACGTCGGAGAAGATGGGGTCGAGCAGGTCCTGCGGGTCGTGGTGGTCGATCACGGCCAGCGTCTGCACCCCCGCCGCCTTCAGCCGATCGGCCAGGTGCGTGGTGGTCCCCTGGTTGTCGACGAACACGGCCGCCGCGTAGCGCTCCAGCTCGATCGCTGGCGACCAGCGGGTGAGCTGGATGTCGAGCAGGTTCACCAGCGCCAGGTTCTCGGGGTGGCTGATCTGCCCTTCGTACAGGATGTCGCTGGAGATGCCGAATGAGGCCGCGAGCTCGCGGTACACCATGGCCGACGAGATCGCGTCGGGGTCGGGGAAGTCCTGGATGGCGACGACGTGCCGCTCGCCGCGCCGGCTCTCCAGCAGCCGCGCGAGCGCCGCCACCGGCGACGGCGCCACCGCCATGGTGCCAGCCGGCCCCTCTGCCACGGACGACTGCGTTTCGGACGATGGAGCCATGTGCGCTGATCCGGAGACGGTGCGCCGATCGATGGAGCGGAGACGAGCGAGCGGCGTGCCAGCGCGATGGCAGGGTCTGGGTGAGGGGTCCAGCCGCGGGTTCGAGCGGTGTGTGAGGTGGGCCTACAATCGCACCGGCATCGGCGGCGGGGTGCCCTTGGCGTCGTGGAAGAGGAAGCCCTGGGTGTAGTGCACGCCGATCTGCTTCACCGTCTGGTATTCCTCCTCCCGCTCCACCCCCTCGGCGATCACCTTGATGCCGTGGTCGTTGGCGAACTGCACCATGGTGTCCACCAGGTTCTGCTTCATGAAGTTCGCGTCGATCCCGCTGATCAGCGAGATGTCGAGCTTGATGAAGTCCGGCTCCAGGTTGGCGATGCTCCCCAGCCCCGCGTAGCCGCTCCCCGCGTCGTCCACCGCGAAGCGGAAGCCGCGCTCCCGGAACTCCTTCAGGTACCCCTGGAAGGTCGGGTAGTCGGTGATGGCGGTGCGCTCCGTGATCTCCAGCACGATCTGCCCCCGGTGCGAGACGTTCATCTCGTCCTCGTCCAGGTAGCGGAAGGTGGGGTCGCGGAAGTCGTGCGGGTCGATGTTCAGGAAGAGGAACTGGTCCGGCCGCAGGTTGGTCTCGATCCCCTCGATCGCCTTGCGCCGGCAGAGCCGCGAGAGCTCCCAGATCAGGTTCGCCTCCTCCGCCACCCCGAAGAGCACCTCGGGGGAGCGCAGCCCGCGGTGCTGCCCGCGCGCCAGCGCCTCGTAGCCGTAGATCTCCTTCGTCTCCGTCACCACGATCGGGTGGTAGACGATGTAGACGGCGCCCTCGCGGATGGTCTCCTTGAGGTCCGCCACCTTCCGGCTGCGCTCGCGGCTCTCCACCCCCCGCGCCGCGGCCGCCGCCTCGCGGATGCCGCGGTAGATGATGCGCTCGGGGCGGATCTTGGGGTTGCGGAAGAGGGTGGCCGAGCCCACGTAGATCTCGAACAGCCCCGCGATGTCTTCGCCGTGCGCGGCCTCGATGGCGGTGCGCACGTGGTCCTGCAGCTCCTGCGTGATCTCGTTGATGCGCCGGTCCGCCAGCTCCACCGCGTCGGGGAGGTCGGTGAAGAAGATGAAGTCGTCGTCGCCGGTGTGCGACACCATGGGGAGGTTTTCCTCGCCCCCCTGGCGCAGGTCGTAGAAGTTGCGCACCGAGGCGGCGGTGGTCTGCAGCACCTCGTCCAGCTTCTCCCAGCCGTAGATCTCCTCCAGCTTGCTGTAGCGCACGAACTCGATGTACAGCACCGTCATCCGCCCGCGCCGCTCCAGCAGCTCGCGCCCGCGCTCCAGCATCACCGGCAGGGTGGGGAAGCCGGTGAAGCGGTCGTACAGCATCTCCTCGTAGCGCAGGTGGTCGGCGACCTCGCCCGGGCCGTGCGCGGCCGCGGGGCGCGCCCTGGCGTTCAGCGCCCAGAGGCGCGCGTGCAGCTCGTCGGCGGTGGCGGGGAGGAGGACCCAGGCGTCGGCGCCGGCGCGCACGGCGGCCTGCACCTGCTCCTCGCCGCGGCAGGCGGCGAGGAGGCAGGTGGAGCGGGCCCTGGTCTCGGAGCGGACGGTGGCGAGCAGCTCGGGGCGCACCTCGAAGAGGAGCACGTCGGGGTGCGTGCGCAGCACCGGCAGGAGCTGGTCGGCGTTGGTCGCGCCCCCGTCCGTCCCCGCGTTGATGGTGACGACCTCGGCGCCCAGCCGCGCGCCGGCGTCCGCGAGCGCCTCCTGGAGGGCCTCGTCGCCCACGTAGCCCACGATCCTCACGCCGCGGTGCCCCTCGCGGCGAGGTTCCGCTCCACCTTCTCCAGCAGGTCCTTGAAGTCCACGGGCTTCACCACGTAGTCGTCGGCGCCGGAGCGCAGCCCCTCGGACTTGTCCTCGAAGGCGCCCTTGGCGGTGACCATCACCACCTTGGTGCGGCCCCCGTACTCCGGGTGTTTCTTGATGGCGCGGCACACCTGCCAGCCGTCCATCCCCGGCATCATCACGTCCAGCAGCACCAGCGCGGGGCGCACCTCTTCCATGCGCGCGAGCGCGGTGATCCCCTCCGCGGCCACCGAGACCGTGTAGCCGCGCGACTCCAGGAAGGCGCGCAGGATCTCCACGTTGTCGGGGTTGTCGTCCACGACCAGGATCGACCCCTTCGATTCAGCGGCAGCCAAGGTCTCCCTCCGCGCTCAGGGCCGGTAGTCGGTGTGCAGTGTGGGACGTGTGGCACCCTTCCCGCAAGCGCCGCGGGTAAAGGGTTTCCGGCGGGCAAGAAATGCGCCATCCTAAGCCGCCGCGGCGTTCGGAAGTGACGGTGGATCAAGCGTTTGACGAAGGCGGCATAATGAAGAAGCCGGCGATTCCATCGGCGTGGCGCGATGGGGGCTGTCCGGCTCCGCACCGGCTCGGGCGGGCGATCTTCGAGCGGTCGACGTGCGGCTCGAGAGCGAATCACCGTGGCCCCAGACGCGCGGCGGCGAAGGCCGTGGCCCCGCGTGATGCTTGTGGCGGGCACGGAAGATCGGGTACTGTTGCCCGGTCGAGACGGAGACCGGCAGGAGGCCAGACGCGCGTTACGGGGTTCTTGTGAGCGTCGAGATAACCGAGGAGCCGGCCGCCGTCCTGGCGGAGTTCGCCCGAATCCCGATCTCCTTCGAGGTCCGGTCCATCCTGGACGTCGCGGGACCGGACGAGGGCGGGGGATTCATCTTGACGGAGCGCAGCCTCCCCGAGCCCTACGTGAAGGACTACGACGCGATCAGTGGGGAAGGCCCGGCGCGCTGGGCGCACCGGTTCGACGTCTCCAACTGGGGCTTCCTCTCCGCTCGCGTGGAGGGCCGCCGGGTCGGCGCGGCGGTCGTCGCCTTCGACACGCCGGGGGTGACGATGCTGGAGGGACGGCGGGACCTGGCGGTGCTCTGGGATCTCCGCGTGGCCCCGGACGCGCGCGGTCAGGGCGTCGGCTCGGCGCTCTTCCGCGCGGCCGAGGCGTGGGCGGGAGCGCGCGGCTGCACGGAGATGAAGATCGAGACGCAGAACATCAACGTCCCCGC
>DASYJZ010000296.1:0-4868 GCA_035995965.1 Longimicrobium sp.
CGCACGGCACCGCGAGCAGGAACAGCGGCAGGGCGACGGCACGCCGGAGTGTGGGCTGCACGTGGCTATCCTCGGGAGCTGGGGGTGGGCCGGCTGAAGGGGGGCGAAGGTAGAACGGCGCGGGTATGGTGCTGCCGCACACTCCCGCACCGCAGGGTGCCGCGAGCGTGCGGGGCAATCGGAGGACGTGGACTGCCTGCGGCCTTCAGCGCTGCGGGGGTGGAGCCGGCGCGTGGTTGCCGCGGATCTCGGCGCCGCCGAGCACCAGGCCGCGCACGGGGAGCCCGGTGGGGAGCATGCGCTCGATCATGGACACGCGCACCGGGCGCGCGACCACGTTCATGTCCACGAAGCGCAGGGTGTCGCCCATCAGCATGCCGAAGCTGCCGTCGATGCGCGTTCCGGGGGCGTGCAGGTGCGCGTTGCGCGCGTCGATCATCACCCCGGACGGCTGCGTCTCGATCAGCAGGCTCATCTTCCCGCCCAGGTCACCGGGGAAGCGCGCGTAGAGCCACTGGAAGTCGCGGAAGCTCACGCTGTCGCTGCTCATCGCCACGTCGTACATCGGCCCCTGGGCGGGGTCGAACCAGCGCGGGTAGTTGTCGAAGCGCACCACCCCAGACACCGCCAGCCGCGAGCTCGGCAGCCGCGCCTGGGGGAAGTCGAACTCCACGAACCCCGTCTTCAGCCCGCCGTAGCGCGCGTAGCCGGTGCTCCCCATCTCCGCGCCGGGAAGCGACAGGTTCCCCGCCAGGTGGCGGATGACGATCGGCTTGCGGTAGAAGTGCACGTCGCCGCGGAGGGTGTCGATGTGCAGCGTGGTCCCCAACTCCGAGCCGGGCCCGAAGCGCACGCGCGACATCACCCCGGTGAGCCGCGCCAGGTCCACCGTGCGCACGTAGCCCCCCGTCACCCGCCGCACCACCACGGCGGAGCTGTCGGAGAGGAACTGGCGGAGCTGCCGCGCCTGCTCGCGCGGGGAGAGCGTGCTGTCGGGGTGGAAGGGGATCTCCACCTTCACCGCGCCGTCCACCAGCTTCACGTACGCCAGCGAGGTGCTGCGCTCCACGTGCGGCCGGGTGGTGTCCACCGGCATGCTGTCGGAGAAGATGGACTGGTAGTTCCAGAGCGAGTCGCCCGGCATCTTGAAGACGTAGATGCGCGGCCGGTAGAGCGTGAGCGAGTCGATCACGATCTTCGGCTGGATCAGCGTGCGCGCGTCGTACTTCGCGTAGGCGCTGTCCGCCTCGATGAAGGCGCGCCCCTGGACGTCGCGCAACGCCAGGCCGTAGAGCTTGGCGCCCTCGAACAGGTTGCCGTCGATGCGGGCGACGGTGAGCCGGCCGCCCTGGATGGAGCCGCCCAGCGCCTTCAGCGTCTGCTTCAGCACCCACTCGTGGCCGGTGCGCGTGCGCGCCAGGATGTTGCCGGCCAGGAACGCCAGCGCGGCGCCCAGGAGCAGCCCCCCGAGCGCCCATCCCGCCAGCCGCACCCCGCGCGCGCGTGCCATCGCCTCAACCCTCCCCGGGCCGGTCGGACACGGGGATGCCCGCGTCCTGGCGGTCGTCGGTGAAGATGGCGTCCACCACGGCGCGGCCCCCGGCGTCGAGCGGCGGGCGCCCGCGGCGGAAGAAGAGGTGGCGGCTGGTGGGGATGAACTCCCCCGCGTCGTCGAAGTACATGTAGTGCGTCACCCGGATGGCGTCTCCGTCCAGCCGCAAGACGTTGAGCGAGTTCTTCTCTCGCTCGCGCGCGCGGCCGCGGCGCGAGGTGGTGGTGCCGCTCTGCACGATCACGATGCCGTGCTCGCGGTCCGCGCCGGCGTAGGTGTCGAGCGAGTTGCCGATGTAGGCCCGGTGCAGGTGCCCGCCCAGCACCAGGTCCACGCCCATCCGCGTGAACGCGTCGATCGCGCGCTGCGCCTTGGGCATCACGTCGCCCCCCTCGAAGTCCGGCGGCGGCGCGAAGTGGTGGTGCGCCACCACGATGCGCAGCTCGTCCTCCGGCCGCCCCTCCAGCGCCTCGCGCACGAGCTCGAGCTGCCAGCGGTGGATGCGGCCGTTCACCAGCCCCCGCAGCGGCGCCATGGAGTTGATCGCCACGATGGTCGCCCCCGGGATGCGGGTGACGGTGTCGAGCTCCGGGCTGATGTGCTCGCGGTAGAGCCCGAAGGGGTCCAGCACGCGCTCGGCGACGCGGTAGAGCGGCGCGTCGTGGTTCCCGGGCGTCACCACCATGGGCACCTTCGGGAACCGGTCCAGGAACGCCCGCGCGGCCTGGAACTGCTCCGGCTTGGCGCGCTGGGTGAAGTCGCCCGACGCCACGATCGCGGTGGGCGCGAGCCGCGCCGCGAAGGCCTGCAGCGCCTCGCCGACCTTCTCGACGTAGGGCGGCCCGAAGTGCAGGTCCGAGACGTGGAGCAGCGTGATCAACCGGCGGCCGGGCCTGGGTTCAGCGACGATCCAGCGCGAGCGTGCACCTCTGATGCGACGCGCGTGCCAGACGCCGCCTCATGAGGTTTCCGAGGAAAGCCAAACGACGCCGAGGCGGGCATTGTGTCATCCCGAGGCTCGACCCCGGCGAGCCCGCCGCCGCACCGGTGTCCGCAGAGCCGAGGGATCTAGTCGGCGCGCCGCGAGGCCTGGGCGCGGCAGCGTCCCGAATGCCGGCCTCGCATCGGTCGATGGATGACGTTGCCGCCAGCGCGGTGCGGCTTCCGCGGCGGGCCTCGCACGTCCGCGGTTAGATCCCTCGGCCCTGCCGACGCCATCGCAACGCCGGGGCTCTTCGTGGCCGGGCCTCGGGATGACACCGTTTCTCGACAGCATCTCAGAATAACCTCTGCTTGCTTCCGTTCCGTACGGACCGACGGATCAGTCTCGCACCAGTCCCGGGAAAGCCAAGTCCGCGCGGGCGTTCAGCTCCAGCCCCGCGGTGTCGCCGCGCTGGAGGTGGAAGACGCCGGCGCGGGCGATCATGGCGGCGTTGTCGGTCGACAGGCGCGGCGAGGGGGCGAAGAGCTCGCCGTCCCTGCCCAGCCGGCGGCTGAGCTCGTCGCGCAGCGCGCGGCTGTTGGCGACGCCGCCGCCGAGCACCACGCGGCGGCAGCCGGTCTGCTTCACCGCGCGCATCGTCTTGCTCGCCAGCACGTCGACCACGGCGTCCTGGAAGGAGGCCGCGACGTGCGGGACCTCGTCCGCCAGCCGCCCCTCCTTCTCGAGCCCGCGGACGAGGAGGCGTACGGCGTTCTTGAGGCCGCTGAACGACAGGTCGTAGTAGCCGGGCTCGCCGGGGCGCTGGCCCCGGTTGAGCAGCGGACGCGGGAGCGGGTGGCGCTTCGGGTCGCCCGCGGCGGCGGCCTGCTGGATCGCCGGGCCGCCGGGGTACGGCAGGCCCAGCACCTTCGCCGCCTTGTCGAACGCCTCGCCGGCCGCATCGTCGCGGGTGGCGCCGAGGAGGTGGTACTCGCCCCATGCGGGGACCCAGAGGAGCAGGGTGTGCCCGCCGGAGACGAGCAGCGCCACGAAGGGCGGCTTCGCCTCCGGGTGCTCGAGCTGCGCGGCGAAGAGGTGCGCCTCCATGTGGTGCACGCCGACGAGCGGCTTCCCCTCGGCCCACGCAGCCGCCTTCGCCCACGCCACGCCGACCAGCAGCGCGCCGATGAGCCCCGGGCCGGCCGTGACCGCGAAGGCGTCGACCTCCTCCAGCCCAATCCCCGCCTCGCGCAACGCGCCGTCGACCACGTCGTCCACCGTGCGCAGGTGCGCGCGGCTGGCGAGCTCGGGGACCACGCCGCCGTAGAGGCGATGCACGTCCTGCGTGAAGATCACGTGCCCCAGCAGCTCGTCTTCCCCGCGCAGCACCGCCGCCGAGGTCTCGTCGCACGAGGTCTCGAGCGCGAGCAGCAGCGGGGGGCTCACCGCGGCCTCGCGGGCGGCGCCGGCCGCAGGTCGAGGCGGACGACGGCGGGGCGCACGTCGGTGGCCACTACGCGGTAGCGCTCCGGCACGTCCACCATCGACGGCTCAACCACGAAGCTGCGCGCCGCGCCCACGTCGCGGACGGGGAGGACGAGGGTCGGCGGGCGCAGCGCGACCTCCCACAGCTCGCGCCCGGGGCCGCGGAAGCGCACCCGCACCACCGGGGGCTCCGGCGGCCCGGCGAGGACGTAGCCCGGGTCGCGCACCACCGGCTCGACGCGCACGGGGATCCACTGCGTGGTGACCTGCTCGGCGCTGAACACCACCCAGAGCAGCACCGCCAGCGCGAGCGCGGCCAGCTTCAGCTTCCCGTGCGCCGTCGCCCTGCGCAGGAGGTGGCGCACGCCGTCACTCCTTCAGCAGGCGGCGGATCAGCTCCACCGTGGCGGGGTCGTCCCACTCGGTGGCGCCGATCACCTTCTTCACGATGCGGCCGTTGCGGTCCACCAGGAACGACTCGGGGACGCCGGTGGTGCGGTAGTCGCGGCGGACGGTGCCGGCGGGGTCCTGCCAGATGTCGAAGCTCAGCCCGAACTCGCGCGCGAACCCCGCCACGTCGCCGCCCATGCGCCCGTCCTGGTCGACGGTGCCGGGGGAGGCGTCGATGCTCACGGCCACGATGCGCAATCCCTCGGGCTGGAGCGCGCGGTAGAGCCGCTGCATCGAGGGCATCTCCTCCCGGCAGGGCCCGCACCAGGTCGCCCAGATGTTGAGCAGCACCACCTGGCCGCGCAGCGACGAGAGCTGCGCCGGCCTGCCGCGCATGTCGGTGGCGCGCACCTCGGGCGACGCGCTGCCGACCTCGACGGGGAGGAAGCGGGCGCGCGCCGTCCAGCCGAACGCCACCAGCGCGCCCAGCACGGCCACCACGGCCGCCACGATCGTCCA
>DASYJZ010000297.1:0-10914 GCA_035995965.1 Longimicrobium sp.
CGTCATTCTGGTTGTCCGGTGAAGTCAGGCGGAGTGGAGGAAGCCGCGGATCTCGGTCGCGGTGCGCTGCGGGGAAGCGAGGAAGAAGAAGTGGTTGCCCGGCACCTCGGCCACGCGCGCGTCGCCGGCCTCGCGCCGGAAGCGCTCGGCCGAGGCGCGCCGCCAGGGCGCGCGGATGTCGCGCAGGTACGCCTCGGCGGCGGGGCGGCGCGGATCGTCGGGCTTGAGCCAGGGAAACTGCGTGGCCACGCTCTCCTGCGCCATCAGCGCCAGCGCGGGGCAGCGCAGCGCGGCGAAGGGCTCGCGCGCGTGCACCACGTCGTCCATGAAATCGGCGAGCAGCTCGCGGCGGTGGCGGCGCACCGAGATGTCCGGGCGCGCGCGCCAGTCGGCCTCCACCGCCTCGTTCCAGAGGCCGTAGGTGAACGCGCGGTGCCACGCCCGCTCGGCGGCGTCGCTCGCGCCGGGCGGGAGCACGGGCGGACGCACCGGCGAGCGCGCCGCGATGCGCCCCAGGCCGGCGTAGTCGGTGAGCGAGTCCAGGTACACCAGGTGCGACACGCGCTCCGGGGCGTCCGCCGCCAAGCGGGTGGCCACCGCCCCGCCGACGGAGTGCGCGACCACCGCGGCGCGCCCGATCTCCAGCGCGTCCATGACGGCGCACACGTCCGCCGCGAACGAGGCGAGCGTGTACCCCGCCTCGGGGGTGTCGCTCTCCCCGTGCGCCCGCGGGGTGACCGCCACCGCGCGGAACCGGCCGCCGAGCGCAGGCACCAGCGTGCGGAAGATGTGCGCGCTCTGCCCCATCCCGGGAAGCAGCAGCAACGGAGTGCCCCCGCCGCCCCAGTCGAGCAGGTGCAGCCCCGCCCCGTCCGCCTCCACCCGCCGCACCTTCGGCTCCGCGGTCCTGGCTGCCCCCGCAGTCATCCGCCAGCGCCCCTCACCCCGTGACTGCCCATTGCTCCATCCATCCGCTCGGAGGATTGGAAACGCTGCGACCCGCAGCGGCCCCGCGATGAAGTGGCAGGACCGTGTCCCGCTCTGCCATCGCGAAATACGCGTCCAAAAACGACTTGTCGGCCAAAACGTACCGGTGTGGCGCAGAAGGATCTTAACTGCGGCTGTGGCGGGGAGAACCGCGGGCGGGCTCGCGACGGCGTCTGCCGGGACGCTCCGCCGCGTGGGGTGAAGATATCACGATTACCGCCGGAATGTCGAGGCGGTCCGGCACTTTCGGGTATGATGGATCCGCAGGCCGCGGAGCACGCGGAGGAGGCTGCCACGCCCCTCCGCGTCTCCGCGGCTCTGCGTGAGACAATTCCGTAGAGATTCAGGAATGCGCCGCGCCCGGCGCGGGGCAGCGGGTCATCCGGTGGCGTTGGTGTTCTCGGGGCCGCACTCCACGCCCGTTCCGCCGCCGCCGCAGGGGCACGTGTCGGGACAGGTGGCGTCGCAGGTTCCGCCACAGCTCTGCGCACAGCTGTTCGCGGCACAGGTCCCGGTGCAGCCGGGGCAGGTGTCCTCGGGCCAGCACGACTGCCAGCAGCTCAGGGGGTAGCCGGTCACGGTGCGCTGCCGGAACGCCTCCACCGTGCCGTCGCCCCCTCCGTCCGCGCCCGTGGAGAAGGTGTCTACCTGCAGGGCTTCGAGTTCGAGCTTGAGCTTGCGCATTGCACCCTCCCGGTTGGGGACGGAACGAGGTGGACGGCGCAAATCATATGCACCAATCACGGGTGCAGCAATGCTCTTCCCGCCACCGCGTCAGCGCTTCGCCTCCAGCATCGGCAGGCGGATCCCCTCGCGGCGCGCCGTCTCGACCGCGGTCTCGTAGCCCGCGTCGGCATGGCGCGCGACGCCCATCCCGGGGTCGTTGGTGAGCACGCGCTCCAGCCGCTCGCGCATCTCGGGCGTGCCGTCGGCCACGATCACCTGGCCGGCGTGCAGCGAGTTGCCGATCCCCACGCCGCCGCCGTGGTGGAAGCTCACCCAGCTCGCGCCGCCCGCCACGTTTACCAGCGCGTTCAGGATCGCCCAGTCGGCGATGGCGTCGCTGCCGTCCTTCATCGCCTCGGTCTCGCGGAAGGGGCTGGCGACGGAGCCGGTGTCCAGGTGGTCGCGGCCGATCACGATCGGGGCCTTGAGCTCGCCGCTCGCCACCAGGTCGTTCAGCGCCACGCCGAAGCGGGCGCGCTCCCCCTGCCCCAGCCAGCAGATGCGCGCCGGGAGCCCCTGGAACGCCACCTTCTCGCGCGCGTGGGTGATCCAGCGGCGCAGGTGCTGGTCGTCGGGGAAGAGCTCCAGCACCAGGTCGTCGGTGCGGTGGATGTCGGCCGGGTCGCCGGAGAGCGCCACCCAGCGGAAGGGTCCCTTCCCCTCGCAGAAGAGCGGGCGCACGTACGCCGGCACGAAGCCGGGGAAGGCGAAGGCGTCGGCGTACCCCGCGTCCAGCGCCTGGGTGCGCAGGTTGTTGCCGTAGTCGAAGGTGACGGCGCCGCGGCGCATCATCTCCACCATCGCCTCGCAGTGCGCGCGCATGGACGCCGTCGACCGCCGCTGGTATTCCGCTGGGTCGCCCTCGCGCAGCGCGTCCGCCTCGGCGAGCGTGAGCCCGGCGGGGACGTAGCCCACCAGCGCGTCGTGGGCGCTGGTCTGGTCCGTCACCGCGTCGGGGGTCACGCCGCGGCGCACCAGCTCGGGGAGCACCTCGGCGCAGTTGCCGACCAGGCCCACGGAGAGCGGGCGGCCGGCGGCCTTCGCCTCCAGCACCCAGCGCAGCGCCTCGTCCAGGTCGGCCGTCATCCGGTCGCAGTAGCGCGTCTGGATGCGCCGCTCGATGCGCTTCGGGTCGACCTCCACCACGAGCACGGCGCCATCGTTCATCGTCACCGCCAGCGGCTGCGCGCCGCCCATCCCCCCCATCCCGCCGGTGAGCGTCCACGTCCCCCGCAGGCTCCCGCCGAAATGCTGCCGGGCGACGGCGGCGAAGGTCTCGTAGGTGCCCTGCAGGATCCCCTGCGTGCCGATGTAGATCCACGAGCCGGCCGTCATCTGGCCGTACATGGTGAGCCCCAGCCGCTCCAACTCGCGGAACTTCTCCCAGGTGGCCCAGCGGGGCACCAGGTTGCTGTTGGCGATCAGCACCCGCGGGCTGTGCCGGTGCGTGCGGAACACGGCCACGGGCTTGCCGGACTGCACGATCAGCGTCTCGTCGTCACGCAGGTCGCGGAGCGTGGCCACGATGGCGTCGAACGCCTCCCAGCTCCGCGCCGCGCGCCCGGTGCCGCCGTAGACGACCAGGTCCTCCGGCCGCTCGGCGACGTCCGGATCGAGGTTGTTCATCAGCATCCGCAGCGCGGCCTCCTGCTGCCACCCGCGGCACGAGATCTCGGTGCCGCGCGGCGCGCGGATGGTGCGCACGGGTGCTTCGGCGATCGCTGTCATCGTCCTCCGAATAGGATGCCGCTTACCGGCCGGCAACGGACGGCGGCTGCGCAACTGGCGTGGTCTCTCGCCGACGGGCCGGGACGGCGGGCGGACGGCGCCTCTACCCCCGTACCCCTCCTCCGTCGGCGTGCTCGATGAACCGGCTCCGCACGAACCGCCAGCTGGTTTTCTTGGCTTCCCGCACGAAGAAGTAGGCCCTCTGCTCGGCCCAGAAGGTGAGCTCGCCGCTGTCCGCGTGTACCTGGCCGAACTCCACGACCACGCGCGCGGTATCCCCGCTCGCGGTGACGCGTTGGATCTCCATCCACATCGTGTGGACGGGATCGGGGAGGGGCCCGCGGAATCGAGGATGGCCGCCGAGGATTCCGCCCACCGCCGTGCTCAGCGCGCTTCGAGAGGTGAGCCAGACGATCGGCTTCCCTCCGGACACCCGGTCTACGAGGGAGTCCGCCAGCACGGGTGCGACGGCCCGAGCCAGCTCCATCGTGTCCGCGGCTGCCTGTGCCGCCAGCGGCCGCGCCGCCGCGAGGAAACCCGCAGCTGCGAGCGCCGCCATGAGGAGTCGAGGCCTCGTACGAGATCGAACCGGCCTGGTCATCCCTGCTGCCCACTCATCAGCCCGTCCACGTCCCTCCTCGGTGGCGAGGGAACGGTCATAGCAGCTTCCGAAACTCCGCTTCACTCAAGCCCGCGTCGCGCACGATTCCGCCCAGCGTGTACCCGTTGATCGGGTTTGCACGCGTCGTCGATCGCGGCCAGATAGTCGTGGATCGCCTCCTGGATGTTCTCCAGCACCTCCTCTTCCGTATCGCCCTGTGACCAGCAGCCAGGCAGCCCGGGACAGGAGACGCTGTACCCTTCATCCGAGTGCTGGACGACGACCTTGTATCGCATCACGGCTCCTCGACGTCAGGTGAGGAATTGCTGACTACGTCCTCCAAATCTCTGCAAAAACGCCCTCGCGCACCAGCGTCGCGGCGGCCTCGATGTCGGGGGCGAGCACGCGGTCGGTCGTGAGCGCGGGGATGCGCTCGCGGACGAGGTGGTAAGCGCGCTCCACGCCGCGGCCGGGTCGCAGCGGCTTGCGGTATTCCAGGCCCTGCGCGGCGATCATCAGCTCCAGCCCGAGCACCGTCTCCACGTTGCGCAGCACGCGGCGCAGCTTGATGGCGCTGGTCATCCCCATGCTCACGTGGTCTTCCTTGCCGGCGCCGGTGGGGATGGAGTCCACGCTGGCCGGCGTTGACAGCACCTTGCACTCGTTCGCCAGCGCCGCGGCGGTGACCTGCGCGATCATGAAGCCGCTGCTGACGCCGGGGTCGTCGGTCAGGAAGGGCGGCAGGTCGCCCGAGAGGTCGGGGTTCACCAGCCGCTCGATGCGCCGCTCCGAGACCGAGGCCAGGTCCGCCAGCGCCAGCGCCAGCACGTCGAGCACCTGCGCCACCGGCTGCCCGTGGAAGTTGCCGCCGGACACCACCAGCCCGCCCTCGCCCTCGTCGGGAAAGATCAGCGGGTTGTCGGTGGCGCTGTTCGCCTCCACCTCCAGCACCTGGCGCGCGTAGGCGAACGCCGCGCGCGCCGCGCCGTGAACCTGCGGCATGCAGCGCAGCGAGTAGGCGTCCTGCACGCGCGGGTCGTCCTTGCGGTCGCGGTGACTCTCGCGGATCTCACTCCCGGCCAGCAGCGCGCGCAGGCGCTCGGCGCTCGCGGCCTGCCCCGGGTGCGGACGCGCGCGCATGATCGCCGGGTGGAAGGCGTCCGGCGTGCCCCGCAGCGCCTCGAGCGACATGGCGCCGGCGACCTCCACCGTCTCCACCGCCCGCTCGGCGCCGATCAGCGCGAGCGCGCCGATCCCCGCCATCACCTGCGTGCCGTTGTTCAGTGCCAGCCCCTCCTTGGCCTGCAGCCGCAGCGGCTCCACGCCGGCCCGGCGCAGCGCCTCGGCGCCGTCCACCACCTCGCCGCCGATCTCCGCCTGCCCCTCGCCGATCAGCACCAGCGCCAGGTGCGAGAGCGGCGCCAGGTCGCCCGACGCGCCCACGGAGCCCTGCTCGGGGATCACCGGGTGCACGCCGTGGTTGAGCAGGTCGAGCAGGCGCTCGATCACCACCGGACGCACGCCGGAGAAGCCCTTCGCCAGCACGTTGGCGCGCAGCAGGGTGACGGCGCGCGTCTCGGCGCGGGAGAGCGGCGGCCCGGTGCCGCAGGCGTGGCTGCGGATGAGGTTGAGCTGCAGCTCCTCGATGCGGTCCAGCGGGATCACCGTCTCGGCGAGCCGTCCGAATCCCGTGGTGACGCCGTAGACCACGGCGCCGCGCGCGATCGCGTCCTCCACCACCCGCCGCGAGCGGAGGACGCGCTCCACCACCCCCGCCGCGAGCGCGACCGGGGTGGCGGGGTCCTCGGCCACCCGCACGATGTCTTCCAGCGTCAGACCGTCGCCGTCGATGTCGACCCGCTGCATTCCTCCTCCGCGTTGATGTGAGCGAGCGGGAAGGTACGCGTGGCCGCGCGGGTGCGGCAACGTAGGCTCACCGCGCCGGTGGCTTTCTCCGGTTTTCGGTCGATGGGATGCGGCGGATGCGTATCAGTCGCCGGGGAGCGAGGCCGCGAAGCGCTCCAGCGCCTGCCAGTAGCGCTCGCCGGCGACCTCGACCAGGTCGTTGTGCCCCGCGCCTTCGACCCACAGCGCCTGCTTCGGCTCCTGCGCGAGGCGGAAGAGGCGCCGGCCCACCGCGAACGGGATCACCCGGTCGGCCGTGCCGTGGATGACCAGCACGGGGCAGCGGACGTGCGGGAGGCGCCGTGCAGTGCGGAACCAGTCGAACGGGAAGATCCGCCCCCAGGCGGAGACCGACTGCACGGCCGTGAAGGTGCTCTCCAGCACCAGCCCGGCCACCGGCTCACGGCTCGCCAGCTCCGCCGCCGGACCGCCGCCCAGCGAGCGGCCGTGCACCACGATGCGCCCAGGCGGCACGTGCTGCTCGCGCGTGAGCCAGCCGTAGGCAGCCGACTCGTCCGCGTACGCCTTGCGCTCGCTGGGGCGGCCGGTGCTCAGCCCGTACCCGCGGTAGTCGTACGCCAGCACCGCGAACCCGCGACCGTGCAGCGCCTGGAGCAGCGGCAGGTCGTCTCCCAGGTCTTCCGCGTTGCCGTGGCTGTAGAGGAGCGTGAGGCGCGCCGCCGGGTTGGGGAGCCACACCGCCGCCACCGTGTCGCCGTCCACCGGGATCCGCACCAGCCCCGGGAGGGTGCGATACGTGGCGGGCGGCGGGCGGAACATGAGCCAGTTGCCCAGCAGCCACAGCCCGACCACGGCGACGACGTACGCGAGCGCGACCACGCGCACGCCACGCAGCAGCATCGGGGTCCATGCCAGGGTGGGCATCACGTTAGCGGAAGGAGGAAGGCGGGAGGCCTCAGCGCAGCTCGTCGCGCCACAGCCGGTCCGAGAGGCAGGCGGCGAGCACGGTGAGCTGCGTCAGCGCCACCCAGGCGAGCAGCGCCAGCGAGCCGAGGAGCGCGGGCGACCCCGTTGCCGCCGCGGCGGACGCGAGCGCGGGCCCGCGCGTCGCCACGCCGACCAAGACCCACGCCGCGAGGACGATCGCCAGCCCCGCCGCCCAGCGCCGCCGCCGGCCGAGGTTCACGTACACGGCCACGGCGAGCACCGTTTCCACGGCGATGATGCCGGTGGCCAGCACCTCGCCCGGCCGGTCGAGGCGCGGCACCGGGAGCGCGAGCAGCGTCAGCCCGGCGAGGGGGAAGTACAGCAGCTCCGCCACGCGGGCCACCCGCAGGCGCCTCGGCAGCGGCGGAGAGGCCGCTCGCGGCTTCGCGGTACGCGGGCGGCGATTCCGGCCGGTGCCATCCTCTGTCTCCGCCTGCGCCACACCGCCCTCCCATGCTTAAAGTCGCGACAGGATAGCCCCCGGCGCTCGCGCCACGCCAGCACGAGCCTCGACTGAACGCGCCGGTGCACCGTCGCCCATCGCCCGCCAGGGAGTTCGATCCACCCGTCCCCGCCACGATGCGTCAGGAGCGATTTCGGCAACTTCGTCTACCTCTGGAGACGCGCTGTTACGCAGGGAAGATGCAGAACGGAAAGGCATTTCCGGCGCTCTTGAGTCCCGCCGGAGATCGGTGATAAGTTGCGGATACCGGGTGTCGCCGACCGCCTGGATCGCGCCGGGCTCGGCCCGCCCCACACCGTCTCCGAGGAGGAGTTCATGGCCTTGAACAAGACGCTCGCCTGCGGCGAGGAGCATCCGCCCAACACGACCAACGCCGGATGCGAGGAAGACTACGTGGTGAGCCCGGTGCCGGTCGAGAACCCGTTCGGCTCCTTCTGAGCGACGGTCTCGCCAGGATCGCGCTGGGGGCGGGCGGCCGCTGGGGCCGTCCGCCCTCCTCACACCCTGGACGCGGGAGGGAGAAAGCGTGCTGCTGATCGCGGGCGGTGAGGCGGACCCGAACGTAGACTCCATCGTGGCGCGGGCGGAGCGGCGGGGGATGGAGGCGCGGACGCTGCGCGTCGGCCCGGGCACCAACCCGTCGCTCGCCTGGAGCTTCGACGACGACCGGCTCCTGGTCGACGGAGACGAGGTCGCCCCAGCGGCGGTCTTCCTCCGCTACGACGTGTTCGGCCACCTGGCCGACGGGCGCCAGGCCACCGCCTACCGGGCCAACGCCTGGTACACGGCGCTGCAGGGGTGGATGCTCGCGCACCCCCGCGTGCGAATGCTCAACCGGCGCTACGGGGGGCAGATGAACAAGCCGTTCATGCTGCACCTGGCTGCGCGCATGGGGCTGTTCATCCCGCCCACGCGCATCACCAACGAGCTCGACGCGGTGGAGCGCGAGGCGGCCGCGCTCGGCCCGCTGATCGCGAAGCCGCTCACCGGCGGCGGGTACGCGCAGCCGCTGGAGGAGCTGCTCGCCGGCACCGAGCGGCGCGACGGCCGCTCCGCCGCGCCCGCGTTCGTCCAGCGGCGGATGGTCCCTCCCGAGGTGCGCGTCTACGGCGTCGGCATGGGAGCGAGCCGGCGCTTCGTCGCCTTCCGCGTGGATTCCGACGCGCTGGACTACCGCGTGGACGACGACAGCGTGGTCGTGCACCTGTCGCTGAACGAGGTGGGTGCGGAGGTGGTGGACGGGCTGGGACGAGTGATGGACGCACTGGAGATGGACTACGGCGCCGCCGACTTCAAGGCCGATCCCGACACCGGCCGCCTCGCCTTCCTGGAGGTGAACTCCGCCCCGATGTTCGCCGGCTTCGACGCCGTGAGCGACTCCGCCGTCAGCGACGCCATCCTGGACTACCTCGCCGGCTGAAGACCTTCTCGTCAGCGCAAGCCGGTCGAAGGGTTCCTCTGGGCGCGCCAGGGAGAGGGCTCCCCGGCCGGCGGAGGCACGGTACCCTCGGTCACACCGCCGCCTACTTCACCGCGGGCACGCCGCTCTGCTGGATGAGCTTCGCCACCAGCGCCGTCCAGCCGGTCTGGTGGCTGGCCCCGAGGCCGGCGCCGTTGTCGCCGTGGAAGTACTCGTGGAAGGGGACCAGGTCGCGCCAGAGCGGGTCGTGCTGGAACCGCTCCGTCCCGCCGAACACCGCCCGCCGCCCCTCGTGGCGCACGAAGATGGAGATCAGCCGCCGCGAGAGCTCCACCGACACCTCCCAGAGCGTCAGCATCCGCCCCGAGCCCACCGGGTGCTCCACGGTGAAGGTGGGGCCGTAGTACCAGTCGAACTTCTGCAGCGCCTCGATCAGCAGGAAATTGAGCGGGAACCAGACCGGCCCGCGCCAGTTGGAGTTCCCGCCGAAGAGCCCGCTGCGCGACTCGGCCGGCTCGTAGTCCACCTCGCCCACCACCTGCCCGTCCACCACCAGGCGGAAGGGGTGCTCCGCGTGCCAGCGCGACACCGAGCGGATGCCGTAGGGGGAGAGGAACTCGCTTTCGTCCAGCATGCGCGCGAGGATCGCCCGCAGCCGCGGCGCGCTGACGATGGCGAAGAGGCGGCGGTCGTACTC
The DNA here is from genome assembly GCA_035995965.1 of Longimicrobium sp. Classification (GTDB taxonomy): domain Bacteria; phylum Gemmatimonadota; class Gemmatimonadetes; order Longimicrobiales; family Longimicrobiaceae; genus Longimicrobium. The sequence goes on from DASYJZ010000297.1 coordinate 9,476, forward strand.
GCCGGCCTCGGTGACCGAGGCCGCGTCGCCCACCAGGTCGGCGCGGTTGCGGAGGAACCACTCCAGCCGCGCGTGGAAGCCGGGGAGCACCCGCAGCAGCTCGGGATCGAGGGTCTCCACCGCCAGCAGGGGCACCAGCCCCACCATCGACCGCACCTTCAGGTAGGTGCTCCCGCCCCCGGGCAGGTGCAGCAGGTCGTAGTAGAAGCCGTCCTCGTTGCACCAGAGGTCGTCGTCCTCGTCGTCGCCGCGGCGCACGGACGGGTGGTCGTTCATGGCGTGCGCGATCTCGAAGAAGTGCTCCAGGAACTTGGTGGCCACGTCTTCGTACGCGTCGTCCTGCCGCGCCAGCTCCAGCGCGATGGCGAGCATGTTCAGGCAGAACATCCCCATCCAGCTGGTGCCGTCGCTCTGGTCCAGGCGCGCGCCGCCGGGGAGCTGCTCGCTGCGGTTGAACACCCCGATGTTGTCCAGCCCCAGGAACCCGCCCTGGAACACGTTCCTCCCCTCGGCGTCCTTGCGGTTCACCCACCAGGTGAAGTTGATCAGCAGCTTGTGGAAGACGCGCTCCAGGAACTTCACGTCGCCCGTGCCGGTGGCGCGCCGCTCGATCTGGTAGACGCGCATCGCCGCCCAGGCGTGCACCGGCGGGTTCACGTCGCCGAAGTTCCACTCGTAGGCGGGGAGCTGCCCGTTGGGATGCATGTACCACTCGCGCAGCAGGAGCACGAGTTGGTCCTTGGCGAAGCCGGGGTCCACCAGCGCCAGCGTGACGGCGTGGAAGGCCAGGTCCCACGCCGCGTACCAGGGATACTCCCAGCTGTCGGGCATGGAGATCACGTCGTGGTTGTTCAGGTGCACCCACCCGTGGTTGCGCCCCTTGCAGCGCTCCGGCGGCGGCGGGGGCTGCGCCGGGTCGCCGTCCAGCCAGCGCCGCACGTCGTAGTGGTAGAACTGCTTGCTCCAGAGCAGCCCGGCCAGCGCCTGCCGCTGCACCTGCCGCTCGTCATCCGAGGCCTCGGGCGCGGCGAGCGGCGCGTAGAAGGCGTCCGCCTCGGCGATGCGCATGGCGAAGAGCGCGTTGAACCCCGCGCCGAACGCGCCCGCGCCGCTCACCTCGGCGGACAGGCGCAGCCGCACCACCCGCTCGCCGCCCGCGGGAATCGCGAGGCGGTAGCGCGCCGCCGCCTTCGTCCCCTCGCGCGCCGGGTTCACCGCCTCGGCCTCGCCGTCCACCACGTAGCGGTGGAAGGCGTCCTTCACGTACGGCGAGGCGCTGGGCGCCTTCCACAGCCGCTCCATGTTGGTCTCGTTCTCGGTGAACAAGAGCTCGGGCGCCACACCGCCCGGCCCCGGCCCGCAGGCCAGCTGCCAGCGGCCCAGCTGGAAGTGCTCGCCGGCGACGTGCCCGCTCTCGACGCGCATGCTGCCGCGCGGGC
>DASYJZ010000298.1:0-5192 GCA_035995965.1 Longimicrobium sp.
CGGCGTGGTCTCCTCTCTCGGAAAAGGTCTTTGCTCAGCGGCTCTCGGGGCGCTGCTGCAAGCGCGCGGCTATACCGTCCGCCTGCGCAAACTCGACCCGTATCTCAACGTCGACCCGGGGACGATGAGCCCCTATCAGCATGGCGAGGTGTTCGTCACCGACGACGGGGCCGAGACCGACCTCGACCTGGGCCACTACGAGCGCTTCGTGGGCGAGTCGATGACGCGCGCGAACTCCATCACCACCGGGCGCATCTACCAGGACGTGATCAACAAGGAGCGCCGCGGCGAGTACCTGGGCGCCACGGTGCAGGTGATCCCCCACATCACCAACGCCATCAAGGACGCCATCCGCCGCCTGGCGCCCAACCACGACGTGGTGATCACCGAGATCGGCGGCACGGTGGGCGACATCGAGAGCCTCCCCTTCCTGGAGGCGATCCGCCAGTACCGGCAGGAGGTGGGGCGCGAGCAGACGCTCTTCGTGCACCTCACCCTGATCCCCTACATCGCCGCCGCGGGGGAGCTGAAGACCAAGCCCACCCAGCACTCGGTGCGCGAGCTGATGGAGATCGGGATCCAGCCGGACGTGCTGATCTGCCGCAGCGAGCACCCGGTGAGCGCCGACATGCGCCAGAAGATCGCGCTCTTCTGCAACGTGGACGTGCATGCGGTGATCGAGGCGCGCGACGTGGGCACCATCTACGAGGTGCCGCTGGAGTACGCGCGGCAGCGGCTGGACGAGCTGGTCTGCCGCAAGCTGGGGCTGGAGACGGAGCGCCCCGAGATGCAGGAGTGGCGCCGCCTGGTGGAGCGGGTGAAGGCGCCCCGCGACGGCGAGGTGCGCATCGCGGTGGTCGGCAAGTACGTCTCGCTGGTTGACAGCTACAAGTCGGTGCAGGAGGCGCTCACGCACGGCGGCATCGCCAACGACGTGAAGGTGCGCATCGACTGGCTCTCCAGCGAAGACTTCGAGGGCGGCCGGAGCGCGGAGAAGCTGCGCGACTACCATGGCCTGCTGATCCCCGGCGGCTTCGGGGTGCGCGGGGTGGAGGGGATGCTCTCGGCCATCCGCTGGGCGCGCGAGAACGGGCTCCCCTTCTTCGGCATCTGCCTGGGGCTGCAGACGGCGGTGATCGAGTTCTCGCGCACCGTCTGCGGCATCCAGGGCGCGCACTCGGCCGAGTGGGACGACCGCACCAGCGACCCGGTGATCTGCCTGATGAACTCGCAGCGCGAGGTCACGGACCTGGGCGGCACGCAAAGGCTGGGGGCGATGACGGCGCGGCTCACGCCGGGGTCGAAGGCGGCCGAGATCTACGGCGCGCAGGAGATCAGCGAGCGCCACCGCCACCGCTACGAGGTGAACAACGCCTATCGCGAGGCGCTGGACGAGAACGGGCTGAAGGTGAGCGGCGTGTCGCCCGACGGGAACCTGGTGGAGATGATCGAGATCCCCGCGCACCCGTGGTTCGTGGCCACGCAGGCGCACCCGGAGCTGAAGAGCCGCCCGGACCAGCCGCACCCGCTCTTCGCCTCCTTCGTCGCCGCCGCCGTCGAGCGCCGCGGCCCATCCGCGTACGCCGCGCCGGCGGAAGCGCGCCAGCCTCGCGCCGAGGCACCCGCGCTCGCGGGGGATTGAGCGGCTCCGAGGCACAGTTTCGCGCCGTCCAGCGAATGTCATCCTGAGGACGGCCGCACCGGGGCGTCGGAGTGATGAGGGTCCCGCAGTCCGAAGGATCTATAGCCGAGGCGGCGAAACAGCCGGCGAGTCGAGCGGGGGCGCGGGGCAGGGCGGGGCAGTGACGCCGAGTAAGCGGGCGAATGAATTCGCTGCAACAACCACACGAAGTCCGCCTTCGCGGACTACCAGCCGCGGTGCCCCCGGGGTGTCGGTGATGCGCGATGGGTGGGAGTTTGGCCGGGGCGGCGGGAACGCGCAGTCGCAACAAGCCTGCGCCGGTGCAGCCGCGAGCGAAGCGAGCCACCGTCGCTCCCCTGCGGTTCGGGGAGGGACCGGCGCGAAGCGCCAGGGAGGGGGGTCATTGTGAGGGGAAAGCCTTCGTGAGCATGGACACGACATCGACCGGGAGCATGACGGACGTGGCGGGGCTCTTCCGCCTCGGCGGGCCGTTCTTCGTGATCGCCGGGCCGTGCGTGCTGGAGAGCGACGCGCTCAACCTCTGCGTGGGCGAGGCGCTGGCGCGCGTCGCCGACGACCTGGGGCTGCCGATCGTGTTCAAGGCGAGCTTCGACAAGGCCAACCGCTCCTCCCCTGGCTCCCCGCGCGGCCCCGGCGTCGACGAGGGGCTGGAGAAGCTCGTCCGCGTCCGCGCCGCGACCGGGCTCCCGCTGCTGACCGACGTGCACCTCCCCGAGCAGTGCGCCGCCGTGGCCGAGGTGGTCGACGTCCTCCAGATCCCCGCCTTCCTCTGCCGCCAGACCGACCTGCTGGTCGCCGCGGGGGCGACCGGGCGGCCGGTGAACGTGAAGAAGGGGCAGTGGATGGGGCCCGCGGAGATGAAGGGCGCGGCTGCCAAGGTCCGCGGCGCCGGCGCCGCGGGCGTGGCGCTCACCGAGCGGGGGACGTTCTTCGGCTACGGCAACCTGGTGGTGGACATGCGCTCGTTCGCGCTGATGCGCGAGGCGTGCGAGGCGCCGGTGGTGTTCGACGGCACCCACTCGGTGCAGCGTCCCGGCGAAGGCGCGGGGGTCAGCGGCGGCGAGCCGCGCCACATCCCCGCGCTGGTGCGGGCCGCCGTGGCCGCCGGCGCCGACGCGCTCTTCCTGGAGACGCATCCGGACCCGGCCAGCGGGCTCTCCGACACCACCAACATGCTCCCGCTCGACCGCCTGCGGCCGCTGCTGGAGCAGGTGCTGGAGCTGCGCGCCGCCGCCGCGCCCTTCGCCTGGGAGGCGGACGCGCGTGGCTGAGCCGATCGCGCCGGCGCTGGCGAAGAGCATCCGCCTGCTGGCGCTGGACGTGGACGGGGTGATGACCGACGGCGGCATCTACCTGGGCGCCACCGACGCCGGCGAGCGCGTGGAGCTCAAGCGCTTCGACATCCAGGACGGGCTGGGGATCCGGCTGGTGCGCGAGGCGGGGATCAAGGTGGCGATCGTCACGGGGCGCGAGTCGCACGCGGTGCGGCTCCGCGCCGAGGAGCTGGAGGTGGACGAGGTGCACCAGGACCGCAGCGCGGCCAAGCTCGGGATCTTCGAGGAGATGCTGGAGCGGCTGGGGATCGGCTGGGCCGAGACCGCCTTCGTGGGCGACGACCTCCCGGACCTGGCCATCCTGCGCCGCGTGGGCCTCCCCGCCGTGGTCGGCAACGCCACCGCCGAGGCGCGCGCCTGCGCCGCCTGGACCGCCGAGCGCGACGGCGGCCGCGGCGCGGTGCGCGAGTTCGCCGAGGCGCTGCTGACCGCGCGCGGCGAGTGGCACGAACGGGTGGAGGCCTACGTCAGCGACCGGGAGGCGGGACTGTGAGCGCGCTCGCCTGGCCGGACGCTCCCCTCGTCCCGGCCGAGGTCCCGGGGCTGCCGCTCGGCGAGACGCTGGAGCGCGCCCGCCGCGTGATCCGCCAGGAGGCCGCCGCCGTCGCCGCGCTCGAGGCGCGCATCGGCGACGACTTCGCCGGCGCGGTCGAGGCGATCCTGGCCGCCTCCGGCCGCGTGATCGTCTCCGGGCTGGGGAAGAGCGGCATCGTCGCCCGCAAGATCGCGGCGACGCTCACCTCCACCGGCACGCCGGCCACCTTCCTCCACCCGGTGGAGGCGATGCACGGCGACCTGGGGATCGTGGGCAGCGGCGACGTGGCTCTGCTCCTCTCCCGCAGCGGCGAGAGCGAGGAGCTGCGTGGGCTGGTGGAGTACCTGGGCCGCATGGGCGTGCGGCTGGTGGCGATGACGGGGCGGCCGGACTCGTCGCTCGCGAGGCAGTCGGAATTCGTCCTCGACTGCTCCGTGGCCGAGGAGGCGTGCCCGCACGACCTGGCGCCCACCTCGTCCACGACCGCCGCGCTCGCGATGGGCGACGCGCTGGCGGTGGCGCTCCTCCTGCGGCGCGGCTTCGGGCGCGAAGACTTCGCCCGGCTCCACCCCGGCGGGTCGCTGGGCCGGCGCCTGATCCTGCGCGTGGCCGACGTGATGGTGACCGGCGAGCTGCCGATCCTGCCCCCCGACGCGACCATGCGCGCGTGCGTGGTGCTGCTGGCCGAGCGCCGCGGCACCGTCGCCGTGACCGACGCGGAGGGAAGGCTGCTGGGCGTTGTCACCAGCGGCGACCTGACGCGGCTGATGGAGCGGGAGGAACACTTCTTTACGACCGCCGTATCCGAGATCATGACGCGCCAGCCCAGGACCGCCGAGCCCGACCACCTCGCCGCAGCCGCGGTGGGAGTGATGGAGCGGCACGGGGTGATGGCCCTCCCCGTGGTCGACGCGGAGAACCGCGTGGTGGGCATGGTGCACCTGCACGACCTGATGCGCGCGGGGGCGGTGTGATGAGGACGCGGACTCAGCGGACGCCGCCGATCGTCCCGCGCGCCGGGCGGATCGCGGCCGCGGTGGGGCTGGCGGCGCTCGCGGCGTGCAAGGAGCCGCCCGCCGGAGTCCCCGTCGCCGACGTCAGCTCCAATCAGGTCACCGTGGGGATGAACCTGAAGATCACCGAGGAGGGCCGCATCAAGGCAGACCTGTTCGCCGACACCGCCGTCACCCCCGCGGGCGAGACGCAGAGCCAGCTCACGCACGTGAAGCTGACCTTCTTCAACCCCGGCAAGGCGCCCAGCAGGCTGACCTCGAAGGACGGGGAGTACGACCAGGAGACGGGCGAGATGACGGCGCGCGGCAACGTGGTCCTCATCACCCCCGGCGACAAGGGGACGCGCACCATCCGCTCCGAGGAGCTGCACTGGGACCAGAAGGCCGACCACGTGTGGAGCGACAAGCTCACCACCATCGTGGAGAACGGGCAGACGCTGATCAGCAAGGGCGGCTTCACCTCGAACGCGGCGTTCACCAACGTGACCGGCCGCAACGCCGAGGTCACCGGGGTGCGGGTCGGACAGGGAGGGCTTTCCTTCTGATGAAGCGCATCGTCCCCGTCTCGCTGGGTCTCCTCGCGCTCGCGTCGGCCTCTTCGGCCGCCGCACAGAACGTCTGCAACCTCATCCGCCAGGAGGGGGCCT
>DASYJZ010000299.1:0-2747 GCA_035995965.1 Longimicrobium sp.
AAAATTTCGAGGTACTCACCGCATCCGGAGACGGTGGCGCCCTCCTGCAGTCGTCCGCTCTACCAAACGATTTGCGTGGCCGGAGGGGAGCGGGGACCGTGTCGCTCGGATGCGCGGCCTTCATTTCACATCGCCGGCGGCCGTCTCCTTGATCACTTCCTCGAGGGTGGTGATCCCCTTGCGCACCTTCAGCATGCCGTCGGCGCGCAGCGTCAGCATCCCCTCGGCCACGGCCTGCGCCTGCAGCTCGGCCGTCGACGCACTCTGCAGGATCATGCGGCGCAGCGTGGGGCTCATCGCCATCACCTCGTACAGCCCCTGCCGGCCTCGGTACCCCGAGCCGCCGCACTGGTCGCACCCCTTGCCGCGGTAGAAGGTGGTGTTGCGGATGTCGTCCTCGCTGATGCCACCCACCTTCAGGTACTCCTCGGGATACTCCGCCTCTTCCTTGCAGCTGGCGCAGATGCGCCGCACCAGCCGCTGCGCGGTGATCAGGTTCACCGCGCTGGCCACGTTGAACGGCTCGATCCCCATGTCCACCATGCGGGTGATGGTGGAGGGCGCGTCGTTCGTGTGCAGCGTGCTGAGCACCAGGTGGCCGGTGAGCGCCGCCTTGATGCCGATGGACCCCGTCTCCAGGTCGCGGATCTCGCCGACCATGATGATGTTCGGGTCCTGGCGCAGGAACGCGCGCAGCGCCGCCGCGAAGGTCATCCCCACGTCGGTACGCACCTGCACCTGGTTGATCCCGTGCAGGTTGTACTCGACCGGGTCCTCCGCGGTCATGATGTTGACCTCGTTGGTGTTGATCCGCGAGAGCGCGCTGTACAGCGTGGTCGTCTTCCCCGAGCCCGTGGGGCCGGTGACCAGCACCATCCCGTACGGGTTCATGATCGCCTTCATGAAGTCGGCCTCGGCCTTGGGCTCCATGCCGAACTTCTCGAGGTCGAGCGTCAGGTTCCCCTTGTCCAGGATGCGGAGCACGATCTTCTCGCCGAACAGGGTCGGCAGCGTGCTCACGCGGAAGTCGATCACCCGCTTTCCGAAGCGCAGCTTCAGGCGGCCGTCCTGCGGCACCCGGCGCTCGGCGATGTTCAGGTCGGAGAGGATCTTGAAGCGCGAGATCAGCGCCGCGCGCATCTTGATGGGCGGGCGCATGATCTCCTGCAGCACACCGTCGATGCGGTAGCGGACGCGGATGTCCTTCTCGTAGCACTCGAAGTGGATGTCGCTGGCCCCGCGGTGCACGGCGTCGGTGAGGATGCCGTTGATCAGCTTCACCACCGGCGCCTCTTCCACCGCCGCCTGCAGCGAGGCGACGCTGGCCTCCTCCTCCGTGTCGTCGACCTTCTCCACCTCCTCCTGGTCGAACTGCTTCAGCAGCTCGTTGATCTTGTCGTCGCTCGACTCGTACTCGCGCTCCACGATGCGCTTGAGCGTGAAGTCGCCCGCGATCACCGCCTCGATGTCGAGGCGGGTGAGGAACTTCAGGTCGTCCACCACCCCCAGGTCGGTGGGGTTCGACATGGCGACGGTGAGCGTGCGCCCCACCCGGCGCAGCGGCAGCACCTGGTGCTTCACCGCGAACTCGCTCGGGATCAGCTTGAGGATGCGCGGGTCCAGCCGCACCCGGTCCAGGTCCACCGCCGGGACGCGGTGCTGCCGCGCCAGCGCGCGCACCAGGTCGCTCTCGTTCAGGAAGCCGAGCTTCACCAGGGAGTAGCCGATGCGCGTGCCGTTCGCCCGCGCGTCGTCCAGCGCCTGCTGGAGCTGCTCGCGGGTGATGAGCTGTTCGTGTACGAGCTGGTCGCCGATGCGGTCGGCTGGGGCGGATACGGCCATGGAGCCCGGTAGCGTGGAGACGGCGCTTCAGGCCGGGGGACGGCCTGGACCCAGGGGTGGAAGATGAGCGAGGAACTTGCTCCTGAAGTGCCGCCCTGTCAAGGGCTTGCCCTCACCCGCGGGCGCAGCCGCGTAGCAGTTTTGCCTCCGATTCCGGGCACGCGTTCCAACTCGTCGACCGAGCGGAAGCGCCCGTGCTCCGTCCGCCAGGCGATCACCCGCGCCGCCAGCGCCGGCCCGATCCCCGGCAGCGTCCGCAGCTCCTCGGCAGACGCGCGGTTGAGGTCCACCACCGCGCCCGCGTCCGCCACCGCCGGTGCCGAGACGGGGCCGGCGCGGGGTGGTGAGGTAGCAGTCTCCACGCGCGGCGCGGGCTCGGCCGGGGCGGGCGCGAGCGTCAGGTGCGGCGCCACCGCCGCCAGCAGCGATGCCCCGACGCCGGGGACGGAGTCCAGGTCCGCCAGGGTACGGAAGGGGCCGTGCGCCTGCCGCCACGCCACGATCTTCCGCGCCTGCCCCGGCCCCACGCGCGGGAGGCGGTCCAGCTCCTCCTCGGTGGCGGCGTTGGGGTCGATGCGCTCGCCGGAGGCGAGCGGGCGCGCGCGGGCGGCCGCGTCCTTCGCGCGGTGCTCCGTCTCGCCGCGCAGCGCCTGGAGCGCGCCGGCCTCGGCCTCCGTCCCCGGCCCGGCGAGCTCCGCGGCGGCGGGGGCGCGGTGCAGCATGCGCGCGCCCACGCCGGCCGAGACCAGGAGCGCCATCACCCCGAGCGCCAGCCGTTCCTGCGGCGTGGTGTTCATCATCGCCCCTCGATTCGGAGTTGATTAGGAGCGGCCGGGAGCTGTTCCGCTTCAGTAGAAAAGTCCGGGTTTTACGTTCAGTAGAAATGTCCTCCTCTCCCGGATGGT
>DASYJZ010000300.1:0-5479 GCA_035995965.1 Longimicrobium sp.
GCTTGCGCCCGCCGCATTTCGAGTGCGGTGCCTTACCAGTTAGACTACGCCTCCATACTACCAGTCGGGACGGCCGGATTTGAACCGGCGACCCCTCGCTCCCGAAGCGAGTGCTCTACCGGGCTGAGCCACGTCCCGAAGTGTTGCTCCCGGATCCCACGTACTGCCCGTCGTTTCGACCTGCACCGGAGCGGACCGGGTGGGATTCGAACCCACGAGGGCTGTTAACCCCACACGATTTCCAATCGTGCTCCTTAAGCCGCTCGGACACCGGTCCCAGCTGGAGCGGAGAGGGCGGGATTCGAACCCGCGTCTGCCTTTTGGGCAGGACGGTTTAGCAAACCGTTGGTTTTAGCCACTCACCCACCTCTCCAAACCGAGCCTGCAAGTTGCCCCCCCAGGGCTCGAACCTGGACTTTCCTGATCCAGAGTCAGGCGTGTTGCCAATTACACCAGAGGGCAATCAAACCGAAGTTGTCAAACATCTAGAGCGGGAGACGGGGTTCGAACCCGCGACCCTCAGCTTGGGAAGCTGATGCTCTGCCAACTGAGCTACTCCCGCGCTCGGCCCCGCAAATTTAACCGCCCTGCCGCCGTTTGACCAGAGCCACCGGTCGGATTTGAACCGACGACCGCTCGATTACGAATCGAGTGCTCTACCCCTGAGCTACGGTGGCAGCCCGTCGTCCATCAGTGGAGCCGACCGGGATCGAACCGGTGACCTCTGCAGTGCGATTGCAGCGCTCTCCCAGCTGAGCTACGGCCCCAAACCTTCTCGCACGAACCAGTGGGCGGTACAAGACTCGAACTTGTGACCTCCACGATGTCAACGTGGCGCTCTAACCAACTGAGCTAACCGCCCGCGTGCCGCCTTCAGTGGTGGGGGTAGGATTCGAACCTACGTAGGGCTGTGCCCGGCAGATTTACAGTCTGCTGCCATTAGCCGCTCGGCCACCCCACCAGACGATCTATTTCCCGAGTGGAGCCGAGGGGAATCGAACCCCTGACCTCTTGAATGCCATTCAAGCGCTCTCCCAACTGAGCTACGGCCCCAGCACCGACCCGTGTTTTCAAGATCCGCGCGCCCCCGTGGGGCGCCGAGCGGGGCCGACGGGACTCGAACCCGCGACCTCCGGAGTGACAGTCCGGCACTCTAACCGACTGAGCTACGGCCCCAAAGCGTTCGTTCCGTCCGGAGACGCAACCTCCGGTCCTGCACCAGAGCGGGCAACCGGGCTCGAACCGGCGACCTCAACCTTGGCAAGGTTGCGCTCTACCAACTGAGCTATGCCCGCACAACCGCTGGTCCTGCTCCCGCCAGGCGCTCCCACGGGGAGTCGAACCCCGCTCTCCACCTTGAAAGAGTGGCGTCCTAACCGATAGACGATGGGAGCGACTCTTTCAATCCAAGCTCGCGATGGGACTCGAACCCATGACCTCTTCCTTACCAAGGAAGTGCTCTGCCGGCTGAGCTACGCGAGCACCCGTCGCTTCCGGGCGGTCCCACTGCCTTCAGTACCGCTAGGGGGATTCGAACCCCCGTTACCGCCGTGAGAGGGCGGCGTCCTGGGCCTCTAGACGATAGCGGCGCAACGTCCTGCTTACTTCCCGAGCAGGGCAGGAGGGAATCGAACCCCCAACCGCCGGTTTTGGAGACCGGTGCTCTACCAATTGAGCTACTGCCCTACGGACCGCGACTCCAAGGTGGCCAGGGAGGGAGTCGAACCCCCGACACCACGATTTTCAGTCGTGTGCTCTACCAGCTGAGCTACCTGGCCCTGCTCCCCCAACAAAAAGCCGCCCGGCGGCGGCGGGGGTCAGGCAATAGCGGGGGCGGGATTCGAACCCGCGACCTTCGGGTTATGAGCCCGACGAGCTACCAGGCTGCTCCACCCCGCGTCAAGGACGAGCAATCTAACGCCCGGAGCACCTCCCGTCAACACCCGGCGGCGGCCTGATTCCCCGCCCCGCGGTGCCCCGCGCCCCGCGTCGAACCGTTCGCGGGCCACGATTATATACGCACATCGCCCGCTTGTGAACCCCCCGGGCGAAACCCGAATTCCATCCCCGTCCAACCGCTTCCGGCGCGTCCGTCGCACTGGCTTGCCGGCTCCCGCGCACGCCTGTATCGTCCGCGTACGCTCCGTACTCCCCCGGGCGCCCTCCCACGCGCGCGCTCGCCGCTCTCCAGCCGGAAGACGCATGAAGACCCTCGCACGCACCTCCGCCGCGCTCGTCATCGCCCTCGCGGGCGCGGCCGCCACCGCACCGGCCCAGCGCCTGAACTATCCCGAGGCGAGGACGGTCGAGCAGCTCGACGAGTACCACGGCACGCGTGTGGCCGATCCGTACCGCTGGCTCGAGGACACCGAGTCCGCCGACACCCGCGCCTGGATCGCCGCCGAGAACCGCGTCACCGACCAGTACCTGGCCGCCATCCCGCAGCGCGCGGCCATCCGGGCGCGGCTCACGCAGCTGTGGAACTTCCCGCGCTGGTCGCCGCCCAACCGGCGCGGCGCGCGCTACTTCTACTTCCGCAACACGGGGCTGCAGAACCAGTCGGTGATGTACGTGGCGCCGTCGCCGCGGGGGCCGGCGCGGGTGCTGCTCGACCCCAACACGCTGCGCGCCGACGGCACCGAGGCGCTCACCAGCAGCACGCTCTCGCCCGACGGCCGGCTGCTGGGCTACGGCATCTCCTCCGGCGGGTCGGACTGGCAGGAGTTCCGCGTGCGCGGCGTGGACACCGGGCGCGACCTGGACGACCGGCTGCGCTGGATCAAGTTCTCGGGACTGACCTGGACCAGGGACTCGAAGGGCTTCTTCTACGCCCGCTACGCGCAGCCGGCCGGGAACGCGCTGACGGCCGCGGTGCACGACCAGAAGGTCTACTATCACCGCGCCGGCACCCCGCAGGAGCAGGACGTGCTGGTCTACCAGCGCCCCGACCAGCCGGACTTCATCATCAACTCCACGGTGACGGAGGACGGGCGCTACCTGGTGATGAACGTCTCGCAGGGGAGCGACCGCCGCAACCGCGTGCACGTGCTGGACCTGGTCGACCCGGCCCGCCCGCGGGTGCAGGGGACGGTGGTGCGGCTGCTGGACGCCTTCGACGCCAGCTACAGCCTGGTGGGGAACGACGGGCCGGTCTTCTACTTCCACACGGACAGGGACGCGCCGCGCGGACGGCTGATCGCGGTGGACCTGCGCCATCCCGGCCCCGGGAGCTGGCGGACGGTCGTCCCGCAGGCCGCCGACGCGCTGGGAAGCGTGCGGCGGGTGAACGGCCGCTTCGTCGCGCTCTACATGCACGACGTGACCTCGCGCCTGCGCCTGTTCACCACCGCCGGCGCGCCCGCGGGCGAGGTGCGGCTCCCCGGGCTGGGCGCGGTCGGCGGGCTGTCGGGGCGCAACGAGGACCGCGAGCTCTTCTACACCTTCAACTCGTTCCTCTCGCCGAGCACCGTCTACCGCTACGACTTCGCCACCCGCAGCTCGGAGCCGGTGTGGCCGGTGCGGACCGGGTTCGACGCGAGCCGCTACGAGACGGAGCAGGTGTTCTACCGCAGCAAGGACGGCACGCGGGTGCCGATGTTCGTGGTCCACCGCCGCGGGATGGCGCTGGACGGGAACAACCCGACGCTCCTCTACGGCTACGGCGGCTTCAACTCGGCCGTGCAGCCGGCGTTCTCGACGTCGGTGGCGGTGTGGCTGGAGATGGGGGGCGTCTACGCGGTGGCCAACATCCGCGGCGGCAGCGAGTACGGCGAGGACTGGCACCAGGCGGGGATGCTGGCGCGCAAGCAGAACGTGTTCGACGACTTCATCGCCGCGGGCGAGTACCTGGTGTCGCAGCGGTACACGTCTCCCGCGAAGCTGGCGATCAGCGGCGCGTCGAACGGCGGGCTGCTGGTGGGCGCGGTGCTGAACCAGCGGCCGGACCTCTTCGGGGCCGCGCTCCCGGCGGTGGGGGTGATGGACATGCTGCGCTTCAACCGCTTCACCATCGGCTGGGCCTGGGTGTCGGACTACGGCTCGCCGGCGGAGCCGGAGCAGTTCCGCACCCTCTACGCGTACTCGCCGCTGCACAACATCCGGCAGGGGACGCGCTACCCCGCGGTGCTGATCACCACCGGCGACCACGACGACCGGGTGGTGCCCGGGCACTCGTTCAAGTACGCGGCCACGCTCCAGCGGGCACAGGCCGGCGACGCGCCGGTGCTGATCCGCATCGAGACGCGCGCGGGCCACGGCGCGGGCAAGCCGACGTCGATGCAGATCGACGAGGCGGCGGACCGCTGGGCCTTCCTGGTGAAGGCGCTGGGGTTCACGCCGACGCTCTGAGCGGCGCGTCGTCAGAAGTCGACCCGCCACGACGGACAGGGACCAGGGGAAGATGCGTGTTCCTCTGGTCCTGGGGGCTCAACCTCGTCCCTCCCTCTCCCGCTCAACTCTCCCGACGCGAGCACCACCGCCGATGCGCCTCGTCGCCCCGCTGATCCTCGCCACGCTCCTCCTCTCCCGTCCGGCGGGGGCGCAGCGCCTCGTCTTCGACAACGACCTGTTCGCGCCGCACCCGCTTGACCGGAAGGCCACGGACTGCGAGTACACGGCCGGCGCGCGGCTGACCTGGGGATCCCCGCGGACCCACTGGTGGGCGAAGCACCTCGGCCCGGTGCTGGGCGTGCGCGGCGATTCGACACGCCTGGGCCTGCGGACGGTGTGGGAGGTGGGGCAGGAGATCTACACGCCCCGCCACGACGCCGCGGCGCCGCTTCCCGGCGAGCGGCCGTACGCGGGGTGGCTCTACGGCTCCGTGACCGCCGAGGCATCGCGGGCCCGGCGGACGCGGGCGCTCACGCTGCAGCTCGGCGTCACCGGGCCGCCGTCGCTGGCCGCGCCGGTGCAGACGGAGATCCACCGCCTCGCCGGGTTCACCATGCCCCTGGGGTGGGACCACCAGCTCGCGTTCGAGCCGGGGATCGGCGTGCGTTACGGCGAGTCGTGGGCGCTGGCCGAGGACCTGGGCGGCGCGGCGGCGGAGCTCGCGCCGGAGTGGGAGGTGGAGCTGGGGAACGTTCGCACCGGCGCCCGCGCGGGGTTGCGCGCGAAGATCGGCACCGGCGGACTGCGGCGCGGGAGCACCGGGATCTATGCGGCGGCCGCGGTGCGCGGGGAGTGGGTGGGGCGGAACCTCTTCCTGGACGGCAACACCTTCCAGGGCGGGCCGCGCGTGCAAAAGCTCCCCTTCGTGCCGCAGGCGGAGCTGGGCGCGGGAGTGCGTTGGGGATGGCTGGGGATCGCCTACCGCGCCACCTTCCGCGGCCGCGAGTACCGCACCGAGCAGAAGGTGCACGGATGGGGATCGATCTCGCTGGAGCTCCACCCGCGCTGGAGCGACGCCGGGCGGTGACCGCATACCAGATTCCCCGACTCGCTGTGCGTCCCTGGAGGTGTATTGATGGGCCGGCTATAG
>DASYJZ010000301.1:0-2332 GCA_035995965.1 Longimicrobium sp.
TGATCCCCAGCCTGGTCGACACCTTCCTGCGCGCCGAGCACCCGGTGGAGATCGTGCTCGAACACCAGGCCGGCGAGCACGTGGAGGGACTCTATCTGCAGGTCGCCGTCACCGGCTCGGCGGACCACGTGTTCGCCCGCATCGCCATCCAGCGCCTCTAGCCACTCCGAACGCGGATACGGATCGGGCGCTTTTCCCCGGTCCTCCTCTGGTGCTCCCGCGGCCCGGCGTGCACACTGTCGGCGTGCACCCGGCCCGACCACCCGCAGCCCGCATCGTGATGAGAATCGTCCTGTTCCCCGCCGTGCTCGCGCTGGCCGCCTGCACGGCGGCGCCGAGGTCCGCCCCGAGCGTCGCGGCGGCGCAGGCCGTCGCCGCACCGGGCGCGCGGCCCAGCGCCGACCCCGCGTTCCACCCGGCCTGGTCGCGCAGCGCGACCATCTACGAGGTGAACGTGCGGCAGTACACGCCCGAGGGGACCTTCGCCGCGCTGCAGCAGCACCTGCCGCGGCTGAAGCGGATGGGCGTCGACATCCTCTGGCTGATGCCGGTCCAGCCCATCGGCCACAAGAACCGCAAGGGGAGCCTGGGGAGCTACTACGCCATCGCCGACTACACCGCCATCAACCCCGAGCACGGCACCGAGGCCGACTTCAAGCGCTTCGTCGACGCCGCGCACGCGCAGGGGATGAAGGTGATCCTGGACTGGGTGGCCAACCACACCGCGCACGACCACGAGTGGATCGCCGCGCACCCCGACTGGTACGTGCACCGCGCCGACGGCACCATCTCCAACGCGCGCGACAACGAGGGGCGCGAGACCGACTGGACCGACGTCGCCGAGCTGGACTACGACCAGCCCGCGATGCGCAGCGCCATGATCGGCGAGATGCGGTGGTGGCTGGACGAGATGCGGATCGACGGCTTCCGCTGCGACGTGGCCGGCGGGGTGCCGATGGGCTTCTGGATGGATGCCCGCGCCGCGCTGAAAGCCGTGCGCCCCGACCTCTTCCTCCTCGCCGAGGCCGAGAGCCCCGAGATGCACGCGGCCTTCGACATGACCTACGGGTGGGAGCTGCACCACCTGCTGAACGAGATCTCGCAGGGGAAGAAGACCACGGCCGAGCTGGACCGCTACTTCGCCCGCCAGGACAGCGCGTACGGCCGCGGCGCGTACCGGATGTACTTCACCAGCAACCACGACGAGAACAGCTGGAACGGCACGGAGTTCGAGCGGATGGGCGCGAACAACGCCCCGGCCTTCGTGCTGAGCGCCACCGCGCAGAACGGGATGCCGCTGCTCTACACGGGGCAGGAGGCGAGCATGAGCAAGCGGCTGCGCTTCTTCGACAAGGACACGGTGGACTGGAACGGCCCCTCACGCGCGGACTTCTACGGCGCGATGTTCGAGCTCAAGCACACGCAGCCCGCGCTGGCGAACGGCCCCTGGGGCGCCCCGCAGACGGCGCTGGCCACCGACGGCGGTGGCCGCGTCTACGCCTTCACCCGCACGCAGGGCGCGAACACCGTGCTCGTCGCCGTCAACTTCGGCGACGCGCCGGCTCGCGCGGCGTACCAGGGGCTGCCGCGGCCCGGCGCCTACACCGACTGGTTCGCGAAGACCTCCGTCCCCCTCGCCGCGTCGGGGAGCCTCGACATCCCCGCGCACGGCTGGCGCGTGCTGGTGCGCTGACGAGGGGAGCGATTCGGACGGTCTCCTGGAGGGATGACCGCCGACGATGACTCCCCCGACCTGACGCGAGCGCATGAGCGACGATTTCCGCATCTGTGGCTTCGCGCAGCACGAGATCGAGCTGCTCCGCGCGGGCGGCGGCGACCGCGCGCTCGGCCGGCTGCGCCTGGCGCTGGAGCGGGCGGACAAGCTGGAGCGCGGGGGCGCCCAGGAGTCGGCGCGCGCGGAGGCGGCGTACGAGGTGGGGCAGGCGTACGACGGGCTCGGGGACGACGCGAACGCGGAGCGGTGGCTGGCGAGCGCGCTCGCCGTCCCGGCGTATCGAGCGGGCGAGCGCTGGCCGCACCACTGTCCCTCGCTGGCGCTGCGCTGCCTCTGGCGCGGCGACTTCGCGCGCGCCGAGCCACTGGCGCGCGAGTGCGTGGAGCACGCGCGCACCGGCCGGCGCACGGACCAGGACGCGCTGGTCCTGGCACTGCTCACCCACGCCGAGGCGCTCATCGGCGCCGGCCGGCACGCCGAGGCCGTCGACGCGCTGAACGAGGGCCTGCGCCTGGCGCGGGCGTCGGAATGGATCCGGAAGTTCAGGGGTGGCTACGAGCTGTCCGCGCTGATGCACCTGGGGCGCGCCCACACGGA
>DASYJZ010000302.1:0-5320 GCA_035995965.1 Longimicrobium sp.
GTGACCCCCGTGAGAGCCAAAGCTGTGCGTCCGGGGCGACTCAGTCGTCGAAGTCGCCGCAGGAGACGATGGTGCCCAGGTCGGTCGGCGAGGCGTGGACGTTCACGATGTAGCTCTTCGCCTCGTTGAGGTCCATGTTCAGGTGCGCCTCGGCCTGGGCGCGGCCGTCCGCCCCCACGGTCATCACCGGGTACGCGCTGGGCGGCCCG
This sequence comes from Longimicrobium sp., assembly GCA_035995965.1. Taxonomy (GTDB): domain Bacteria; phylum Gemmatimonadota; class Gemmatimonadetes; order Longimicrobiales; family Longimicrobiaceae; genus Longimicrobium. The sequence continues at coordinate 210 of DASYJZ010000302.1, forward strand.
ACGATGGGCGGGCTGCCCTGGCCGCACTGGCCCTCGTGCACGTGCCAGGGAAGGCGCGCGCCGGGGCGGGCGCCCGTGACGCTGACCATCACGTGCGTCATGTCGTGCCCCGACGTCCCGCGCGCGGTGCCGGACACCCCGGAGCCGCCCACCGGGTGGAGCGTGCCGCTCCAGCCTTCGCTCGCGCCGGGCCGCTCCACGTCGACGTCCGCGTGCCCGGTGCGCGGGTCGGTCTGCACCTTCACGGTGCGGCTGCACGCGGTCGCCGCCAGGACCGCGACCGCAATGGTGGCGATGCGCATATCCCCCTCCTGTTTCGAGACCTCGCCTGCGGTGAACGGCGCGGGACCGCTGCAGATCCCGCACCACCGCGCTGCACACCAAGGATTTAGGAGCACGCGCGCGGGTTGGGGGCGGGCGAATGAGTTCGCAGGGACCGGCGCGACGCGCCAGGGTGGGGGGCTCGCGGCGCGATCCCTGCGCTTGGGCGGCGCGACCTCACGTCTCCACCACCCTCTCCTCCCGGGACGCATTGCCCGAGCGAACGGACCCGAGCACCGCGCCGATCCCGGCGTTCGCGAACCCGATCTCCGGGCGCGGGAAGGAGGCGGCAGAGGCGATCGCGGCCGACCCGCGCTTCGAGCTGCACGACGCGGGCGCGGACGGGCTCGAGGCGGCGATCCGCGAGGCGGCGGAGGGTGGCGCCAGGCGCGTCCTGGTGGCAGGCGGCGACGGGACCATCGCCACCGCGGCGGCCGTCGCCTGCGACACGGGGGTGGAGCTGGCGCTAGTGCCGGCGGGGACGCTCAACCACTTCGCCCGGGACCTTGGAATCCCGCTGGAGCTGGACGAGGCGCTGGAGCTGGCGGCAGGCGGGGCGCCGCGCGGCGTGGACATCGGATTCGTGAACGACCGGGTCTTCCTCAACACCAGCTCGGTGGGCGCGTACGTAGGCTTCGTGCGCACGCGGGAGCGGCTGGAGCGGTGGATGGGGTACCGGTTCGCCAGCTTCCTCTCCGGGCTGCGGGTGATGACGCGGCTGCGCAGCTTCGACGTGCAGGTGCGCGTGGAGGGCCAGGCGAAGAGCTACCGCACGGCGATGGTGTTCATCGGCGTGGGCGAGCGCGAGACGCGCATCCCCACCTTCGGCGGGCGGGTGAAGGACGGGAAGGCGGGGCTGCACGTGATCGCCGTGCGCGGCAAGGCGGTGGCCCGGCTGACGGCGCTGGGGGTGGAGGCCGCGGCCCGCGGGCTGGAGGTCGCGACACGCAAGCCGGAGCTGGACGCGTTCCTGGTGGAGGAGTGCACCATCGTGATGCCGAAGCGGCTCTCGTACCTGGCCGTGGACGGCGAGATCCTGCGCATGCCGACGCCCTTCAACTACCGTCTGGCACGCGAGGCGCTGCAGGTGGTGGCGCCGCCGCCGCACGCGGATGATGCGTCACGATAGATGGGAGGTTATCGTTCTTGCTTCCGCAGGGCTTCCTCCCTCCCGTCTCTCCATGGAGCAGGCCGATGACGAGAGCCGCCGTCGCCACGCTGGCCCTCTGCCTGTCGCTGGCGCCGCGGGCCATGGCGCAGGACGCGCCGCGCCCCACCGAGGTCGACTCGCTCGCCAGGGTGCGGGTGACGCAGAACTTCCTGAAGCCCATGACGTTCGTGGGCGAGCTCGCCGCCGCCGACACCGCCGACCTGGTGGTGCAGCGCGGCACGGAGCGGCTGATCATCCCCGTCGCCTACGTGCGGCACGTGGAGCTCGCCACCGGGCGGCGCAGCTCGGGGCAGGGCGCGCTGCGCGGGGCCATCTACGGCTTCCTGGGCGGCGCGACCGCCACCGGCCTCTTCGTGCTCGCGTCGAAGGCGGGCGGCTCGACCTGCGCGGACTGCATCTGGAACCCGAGCACGGGGGTGTTCGTCCTCGGCCTCCCGCTCACCGGCGCCAGCATGCTCACCGGCGCCGCCGTCGGCGCCACGCGGCCGGGGGACTACTGGCTGCGGGTGTCGCTCCCCCTCCGGCTGCGCGACGGCCGCTGAGCGGAGTGACGAGATCGAACGAACCCCCGCCGCGAAGGCTCGCGGCGGGGGTTTCTGCAATCTCGCTCCGGATTCGTATTGCGCTGTCTCCCGACGACGTCCTCCTGAGAGTCTTTCGAGAAACCGGTCCCAACCGGTGTCATCCTGAGGCGCGGTCCCGCCGAATCCGCTCTCCACGCGAGTGACGGCAGCGCCGTGAGGATCTGACCGACGACGCCACGAGACCTGGGCGCGGCAGCGTCGCGAATGCCGGCTCGCAACGTCGATGCGGATAGAAGCCGCGGCTGCCGTGCGGCTTCCGCAGCGGGCCTCGCGCGGCCGCGGTTAGATCCTCACGGCCCTGCGAAGCGCGGTGTGGACTCAGGATAAAGTGAGGTCGGGCCTCAGGATGACACTGTTGGGCCGAGGTTCTCAGCAGTCTCTGATACCTGGCGGGTCTCGATCGTTCAGGCGTAGAGCTCCAGGAAGCCGCAACGCTCGCAGCGGTCCGCGACCACGGGGAAGCGGCGCCGCTGCTTGAGGTTGAGGCCGGTCCAGAAGCTCTTCTCGGGGGCCCCTTCGATCCACTCGGTCGGCTTCGGCTGCTGCCCCTGGTCCAGCAGGTACCCCGAGGTCATGGGGCTCCCGCACTTCGGACAGGTCATCTCCGCCATCGGCTCACCTCGGCTTCAGCACGAGGCGGCTCACGCGCCGCGCCTCGGCCCGCTGCCGCTCCAGGGGGATGCGCCAGAGCCGCCCCGTGCGCCACATCGGCGTCTGGTCGCGGTAGTGGCGGCTGGTGGGGACGCCGCTCTGCCCCGTGGGGATCACGAAGCCGCCCTCGCCGTCCACGTCGGCCATGTCCACCACGTGGCGCTGGCTGGGTCCGTACGCGTTCACGAAGGGCGGCGTGCGCCCGCCGTAGCCCGCCACCTTCACCGTGTTCCCGGAGCCGCCGTTGGGGAACGGGCCGATGTTCAGCCCCAGCGCGCGGTTCAGCGCCGACACCACCCCCAGCGGGTGGTTGATCTGCGTCACGTGCAGCTCGCCCCAGGTGCGCGACCCCACCGTCGCCACCGCGTCGCGCATGGCGCCGGCGAGCTGCTCGTCCAGCGTCTCCACCTTCGCGGTGCGCACGTCGTCCACCCAGGCGCCGCCGCCGCGGTCGAGCACGTGCTCCAGCGCGGTTCGCGGGAAGTACACCGGCTTCCCCCGGAACTCGTCGTCGCCGATGCGGTGCCGCAGGTTCTCGAGCCAGACGTAGAAGAGCGACGCCGCGCGCGAGTCCACCGCCGCGTCGCCGGTCCACGCGCGCAGCTCCCGCGCGGCCGACGCGTCCCCTGCCAGCTCGGCGGCGCGCACCGCGAAGCGCTTGTAGCGCACCGCCAGCCCGTCGCGCACGTCCATCTGCTGGCGCGCCACGTCCGCGGCGGTGAGGGCGCGCCCGGCCGTCACCAGCTCGCGGATGCGCATCGCCCGGTACGGCTCGGCCCAGTCGTTGGCGATCCGGTACGGGTAGCCGCTCGACGCCGGGAGCTGCCGGTTGTTCGCGGTGACGACGAAGCCCTCCGCCGGGTTCAGCGCGTGCGGATGCTGGTCGAAGGAGAGCCACCCGGTCCAGTCGCCCTCCCCCGTCCACCCCGGCACGGGGAGGATGCCGTCGCCGCCGCGACGCACCGGCACCCGGCCGCCCATCCAGTAGCCGATGTTCCCGTCCACGTCGGCGAAGACCACGTTCTGGTGCGGGTTGTTGAACTCGTGCAGCGCCCGCGCGAGCTCGCCCGCGCTCCGGGCCCGGTTCATCCCCATCATCGCGGTCATCTCGGTGGACGGGTCCTGCGCCGTCCACCGCATCGCGAGCACCTTCCCCTTCACCCGCTCGTCCACGTCGCTCAGCACCGGGCCGTGGCGGCTGGTGCGGACGGTGTGGACCACGGTCGCGCCGCCCTTCACGCGGATGGTCTCGGGGCGCGCCTCGAACAGCGCCCACCCTTCCGGCACGCGGTAGCGGCTCGCGTCGGCCGGGTCGACCTGCTCCACGAAGAAGTCGACGTCGTCCACCATCGCGTTGGTGAAGCCCCACGCCACCCGCTTCGAGTGGCCGATCACGATGACGGGCACGCCGGGGATCATCATCCCCGCCGCCTCGATCCCCCCGCCGTGGATGGCGCCCAGGTACCAGAGCGAGGGCGCGCGCAGCGCCAGGTGCGTGTCGTTGGCCAGGATCGGCTTCCCCGACTTCGTGCGCGCCCCGCCGATCACCCAGGCGTTCGACGCGCTGGCGGTCGACACGCCGTCGAGCAGCGCCAGCGCCAGCGCGGGGACGCGGGGGAGCGGCACCGCCGAGTGCCGCGCGGCCGGCGCGCTGTCGGGGTGCGCCGGGGACGGGAGCGCGGGCGACGCGGGGGGGACGGCGGCGGGCGCGTCGACCTTCCCCGCCCACTGCGCGTCGGCGCCGAGGATGGTGGCGCCCCACTCCGGGTACGCGGGCGCCAGGTCGCGGGCGAGCTCCGGGCCCACGGCGTCGGTGGCGCGCTGCAGGTCGAGCCCCAGGTTCCAGTCCGCCAGGTCCCACGCCATGATCTTGCCGATCGCGAGGGTGTTGCGGACGGTCCAGTGCTCGGGGCGGAAGCGCAGCGCCAGGAACTCCGGCGGGAGCGGCCCCGGGTGGTGGTCGATCCACTGGTTCACGCCGTCGGCATAGGCCTGCAGCAGCCGGCGGCTCTCCGGGTCCAGGGTGCGCTCGGTGCCGGCGGCGGCGCGGCCCATCCCCAGCGTGCGCAGGAAGCGGTCGGTGTCCACCAGCCGCGGCCCCAGCACCTCGGCCATCCGCCCGTCGGCCACCCGCCGGAAGAACTCCATCTGCCAGAGCCGGTCCTGCGCGTGCACGTAGCCCACGGCGCGGAAGAGGTCCGCCTCGTCCCGAGCCCACACGTGCGGCACGCCCAGCGAGTCGCGCCACACCTCAACCTCGCCGCGCAGCCCCGGGAGCACGGCGTCGCGCGAGGGGTCGGCCTCCGCGCGCCCCACGTACCAGCGCGCGCCGGCGGCGAGGACGACCACGAGCAGCACCAGCCCGAGGAGGACGTACAGGAGCT
>DASYJZ010000303.1:0-2635 GCA_035995965.1 Longimicrobium sp.
CATCCCGATCATTCTGCAACAAGTCAGATGGCGTCCGACCTCGCCTTCCACCTCGCCACCCGCGGCTGGGACACCGTCGCGATCACCGGCCGTCAGCGGTACGACGACCCCAACGCGCGCCTCGCCGCCACCGAAACCGCACACGGCGTCCAGATCGTGCGCGTCTGGTCCACCCGCTTCGGCCGGGCCATGCTCGTTGGCCGCGCCATCGACTACGCCACCTTCTACCTGAGCGCCTTCTTGGCGATCCTGACCCGCGCCAAACGCCGCAGCGTCGTCGTCGCCCTCACCGATCCCCCGCTCATCTCCGTCGTCGCCGCCCTGGCAGCGGCGTTGCGGGGGGCGCGGCTGGTGAACTGGCTGCAGGACCTTTTCCCCGAAGTGGCCGAAGCCCTGGGCATGCCCTCCCTTCGTGTCCTGCGAGCCCCCCGCAACTGGTCCCTCCGGCGCGCCCGCCGCAACGTGGTCCTCGGCGACCGTATGGCCGAGCGCGTCCCCAACCCGCGAACGATCCACAACTGGGCCGACGCCGATCTTCACCCGGTGCCGCGTCAGCAAGAGGGTCACATCTCTGCCGGCTACTCCGGCAACCTGGGACGCGCCCACGATGCCGCCACCATCCTGGCCGCCATGCGCCTCCTCCCCGAGGTCCGCTTCGTCTTCACCGGCGGCGGCGCCCAGCTCGACCGCGTCCGGCGCGAAGCCGGCCCGAACGTCACCTTCCGGCCCTACGCGCCGCGCGAACAGCTCAGCGAAAGCCTCTCCTCCGTCGACGTCCACCTGGTCACGCTCCAGCCGTCGATGGAGGGCCTGATCGTCCCGAGCAAGTTCTACGGCATCCTGGCCGTGGCCCGCCCGGTCATTTTCATCGGAGCCAAAGACGGCGAGCTGGCGCGCCTGATCGAGGCCAGCGGCTGCGGCGCCGTCGTCGAGCCCGGAGATGCGAGAGGTCTGACCCTCATCCTGCAGGAGCTGGCGGGCGACCGGGAGAGGGCCAGGGAGATGGGACGTAGAGGTCTGACCCTGTACCGGGAGCGCTTCGCGCCGCAGCGGGCGTTCGCGGAGTGGGAAGCCGTGCTGGAGGAGGCGGCGCGATGATGACCAGCCGGACGCGATTGAACCTGCTCCTGTCCACGGCCGCGCTGCTGCTGATCGTGCTCGCGGTGTTCCTGGCGAATCTGGATGCGACGAAAACGCAGCAACGGCCGGAGGAACTGCGGCCTGCGGCGGAGTGGCTGACGCGGCATCCCGCCGATTGGGTGGCGGCCAGCATCATCTCCGACGCCGCGCTGGACTCGCCGCTGCCGAACCGGTTCGCGCTCTGGCGCGCGGCGTATCAGGTGGCCTCGCGGCTCGCACCGCGCCGGCACAACGCCTCGGCGGCCTTCGTGCGGGCGGGCCTGTTTCACTGGTACGAGCTGGCCGAGCCGGACCGCCGCGCGGTGCTGAACGCGGCCATGCCGCTGCTCCGCGATCCGAACATCTTCCCCGCCATGCACGCGGCGCTCTTCGAGTTGACGCACGACATCGGCCTGCTCCGCCGCGCCAATCCCGGCACGCGCTCCGCCCTCACGCTCCTCAGCGACCTGGCGGCGAAGAACGGGAAGTTCGATGACTACCGCGCCCTGCGCGAGGAGCTGCGCAGACGCTCGCTGGCCGAATTCAACGAGCGCCGCGCGTCGGCGCCCTACGGCGAGCTGATGATGCTGCTGCCCGACCCCATCAGCACTGCCGATGAACCGCTGGTGCGCGCCCTCCTGGCCGAGCTTCATCGCCGGCCGATCGAGAGCATGGCCGACGCCGGCCGGACGCGTGCGCTGATCGTGTACGCGCTGCGCCACCACCTGCCGCTGGACGGCCTGCATCCCTTCACCCGGATCCGTGACGTGCCCGACTGGTTGCGTGCACGTCTGGCCCTGCACCTCGGCGACATCGAACTGGCGTCGCAGATCGAGCTGGCCAGCTGGGTGCCGGGGTCGAAGGATTGGGTTCCGTACCACCTCGACCGCGCGCTGATGGAGGCGCGCCGCGGCGACGGCCCCGGGGCGCAGGTCTACCTCGACCGTGCAGTAACGGGAGGTCTGACCCCGGCGTTTACCGCGGAGTCGCTGGAGGTGGTGCGGCTGCTCGGGGGGCCGGACTCGGCGGGGACGGCGGCGGTGACCGCGATCGCGCCGGCGGAGATCGGTGGGTTCGTGCACTGGCAGGACGAGGTGTTCACACCACGTGCGATGACGCTGTCGCTGCCGATCGCGGTGGTGCAGTCGGATCAGATCCCGCCGTATGTCGAGGTGTATGTCGACGACGTGCTTGCCGCCGAGGGGCCGGTGGACGTGCGGCGCGAGTTTGCGCTGCCGGTGGCGGGCGTGGGGTTGCATCAGCTCGAGGTGCGCATCGCCAATCCGGTGACGCGGGGGCGCGTCCAGCGGCGGATTCGCATCAGCGAGTAACTATCGGCGCACGCGGCGGTCGCGATCGACGCTGGCGACGGCGGCGCCGAGGATGACGGCCAGGGTGGCGGGGTTGGCGGGGATGTAGAAGTTGAAGTCGAAGAGGGCGTGGACCATGGCGATGGTGAGGCTGGCGAGGGCGGCGAGCTGGAAGGCGCGGCGGCGCCAGGAGAGATCGCGGTCCC
>DASYJZ010000304.1:0-2322 GCA_035995965.1 Longimicrobium sp.
CGATTTACCCTCCCCTCGTGGGAGGGTCGGATTTTCGCGGACATGCAGTACCGTCCGCGAAAATCCGGGGAGGGGGAATCCCGCGGACACGCGCCGATGCTCGCTGTCCCCCTCCGCTGCCGTCTCATCCCTTCACGCTCCCCGCCATCACCCCCTCCACGTAGTACCGCTGCAGCAGCAGGAACACGATCAGCACGGGGAACACGGTGAGCACCGAGCCCGCCATCATCAGCTCCGTGTCCTGCACGTGCTCGCCGACCAGGCTCGCGAGCGCCACCGGGAGCGTGTACTTCGTCTGGTCGCTCAGCACCACCAGGGGCCACATGAAGTCGTTCCAGGTGGTCAGGAAGGTCCAGATCGCCAGCGTCGCCAGGATCGGCCGGATCACGGGGAGGACGATGGAGACGTAGATGCGCGCCTCGCCCGCGCCGTCGATGCGCGCCGCGTCGAGCAGCTCGTCCGGCACCGAGAGGGCGTATTGGCGGATCAGGAAGATGCCGAATATGCTGGCCAGCGAGGGGACGATCACCCCCCAGTAGGTGTTCACCAGCCCGAGCTGCTTCATCAGCAGGAAGAGCGGGAGCATCGACACCTGCACCGGGATCACCAGCCCCATCATCAGCAGCCGCCACACCCGCTCGCGCCCGCCGAAGCGCAGCTTGGCGAAGGCGTACCCCGCCATGGAGTTGATCGCCAGCGAGACGGCGGTGACCACGAGCGAGATCAGCGTGCTGTTCAGCAGGTAGCGCCCCAGCTCCAGCCGCGTGAACAGGTCCGTGTAGTGCGAGAAGGTCACCGTGCGCGGGAACAGGCGTGGCGGGTACGCGCTCGCCTCGCCGGTGGGCATCAGCGACGCCGAGACCATCCACACCATGGGCGTGAGGGCCGCCAGCGCGCCCAGGACGAGCACGGCGTGCAGCAGCCACGTCCCGGCGCGCCCCCGCCTCACGCGCGCCTCCCGCGCTGCAGGCGGGCCTGCACCAGCGTCCACAGCAGCATCACCCCGAAGAGCACGAAGGCGAGCGCCGCGGCGTACCCCATGCGCCACCAGCGGAACCCCTCCTGGTACATCAGCAGCACCATGCTGGTGGTGCTCCCCAGCGGCCCGCCCTGCGTCATCACGTACGGCTCGGCGAAGAGCTGGAAGTAGCCGATCATGGTGATCACCGCCACGAACAGCAGCGTGGGCCCCAGCATGGGCAGCGTCACGTGCCTGAAGCGCAGCATCGGCCCCGCGCCGTCGAGCTGCGCCGCCTCGTACAGCTCGGTGGGGATGCTCTGCAGCCCGGCGATGAAGATCAGCATGTTGTAGCCGAAGTTCTTCCACACCGACATCAGGATGATGGCCGGGAGCGCCCAGTGCGGGTCTCCCAGCCAGTCCGGTCCGTGCACGCCGACCTTCGCCAGCACGTAGTCGATCAGCCCGTACTGCGGATGGTAGAGGTACCGCCAGACGACGGAGACGGCGACCAGCGTGGTGACGAAGGGGATGAAGTACACCGTGCGGAAGAAGCCGCGGAAGCGCGTGGCCTTTGCGTTCACCAGCATCGCCGCGGCGAGCGAGGCGCCCACCGTCAGTGGCCCGCCCACCAGCGCGAAGATGAAGGTGTTCTTCAGCGCGTTCCAGAACTCGGGCGAGTGGAACAGGCGCGCGTAGTTGGCTGCGCCAACGAACCGTGCGTTCGACGGGTCGCCGACCGCGTAGATGTCGAAGTCCGTGAGGCTCAGCAGCAGCGACGCGCCGACGGGGAGGAAGAAGAAGACGAAGATGAGCGCCAGCGCGGGGGCGACGAACAGCCACCCGGCCGCGTTGGCGCTCTCCAGGCTCCCGCGCCCGCCCCACCGCCGCCGCGGCGCCGTCGCGACCGCGGGGGCGATCGGCGCGCCGGCGCTCCCCGCCAGCGGGCTCACCGCGATCCTCCCGCCGCCGTCCGCGCCGCCGACTGCGCGCGGCGCGCGAGCAGCCAGCGGCGCTTCTCCAGCATCCCGTCCACGTCGCGGTCGAGCGCGGCCAGCGCGGCGTCCACCGTCTCCGTGTTGCGCACCGCCTTCTCGGAATAGTCCGCCAGGCGCGTGGCGATCTGCTCCCACTCCGGCACCTTGGGCGTCGCCGCCACGCGCTCGAGCTGCACCCGGAAGGCGCGCGCGTAGCGGTTGCCGGCGAGCGCGCTGTCCGCCCACGCCTCGCGCCGCGCGGGGAGGTCGCCGGTCAGCGCGTAGAACTGCACCTGCCGCTCGGGGCGAGAGAGGAACTCCACCAGCGCCCACGCCAGCTCCGGGTGCCTCGACGCGCGGAACACCACCAGGCTGGCGCCGCCGGCG
>DASYJZ010000305.1:0-3394 GCA_035995965.1 Longimicrobium sp.
GGGCCCCCGTACCGCAAGCGGCCGACGCCCCGTGGCGTCAGCAACGGGGCCGTTCCCGCGTTCCGATTGCCACGGGGGGAGCGCGAACGGGCGCGGCACGTTACATTGACGACTTTCGCCCAAACTGCTACGGCCCGTGAACGCGAGGAGACGCGCTCGATGGAAGCCGATGACGCGCTGAGCGACCGCCTGCGCGACCGAATCCTGAACGCGCTGCACCTGGGGATGCTGCGGCCGGGCGACCGGCTCCCCAGCATCCGCACCCTCTGGCGCGAGATGGGGGTGGACCACCGGGTGGTGGCCCAGGCGTACCGCACGCTGGAGGCCGAGGGGCTGGTGGAGGTGCGCGGCCGCTCGGGGGTGTACCTGGCGCCGCAGGACCAGTTCGGCGGCGAGCTGCTGGCCGAGACGGCGCGCTGGCTGGCCGGGGTGCTGGTGGAGGCGTGGAAGCGCCGCCTGACCATCGCCGACGTCCCCGAGCTCATCCGCCGCTGCACGCAGACGGCCACGCTGCGCTGCGCCTGCGTGGAGAGCAACGAGGACCAGATGACGGCGTACACCGCCGAGCTGGCGGAGCAGTTCGGGCTCGAGCCGTACCCGGTGCGCATCGCCCCCATCCCGCTTCCCCGCCCCGACCGCTCGGTGGAGTTCCACTGGGTCGAGGACGAGCTGCGGCGCTGCGACCTGGTGGTCACCACCAGCTACCACGCGCGGCTGGTGCGCAAGGCCGCCGAGAACGTGGGGATCCCCGCGGTGGTGCTCACGGTGAACCCCGACGTGGTGGAGACCATCCAGAAGCGGCTGCGCGAGGGTCCGCTCACGGTGGTGGCGGTGGAGCCGTCGTTCGGCGACCGCATGCGCGCGATGTACGCCGACGAGGCGCCCGAGCGGGTGCGCGTGGTGCTCGCCGGCGACCGCGCCGCGCTGGCGGCGCTCGACGAGGACGACGCGGTGCTGCTCACCCGGGCCGCGCGGCAGGAGCTGGGCCCCGACGCCGACCTCCCGCTCCTCCTCCCGCACTCGCCCACCTTCTCGCCGCACACCGCGCGCGAGCTGCTGGGGGTGATCATCCGCCTGAACCTGGAAGCCGCGGCCGCCGGCGAGCAGCAGCCCGTGCTGCGCGGCGACGACCCGCACTCGCTCGACACCTGATCCGGCGCCCGCCGCAGCCGGGATTGGCGCCGCCGGGGCGCGGCGGATTCCCAACGCGCCTTTCCCGTCACCAGGGGCCCCGCCTGCGACGCGACGCCGCAGCAGGCCGCCCGCCGGGCATTGCGATTTCGGCGGAGCGCCGTTATTCTACCGCTGTGCAAGCCTCCGGCGCCCCCCGCCGTATGCAGTCTCTCGATCCCGCCACACCCAAGCTAGCCATGAACAACGCGAGCTCTCCCCGTCCGCGGCCTGCGGCGTCCGAGCGCCTTCCCTGGGAGCAGCCCAGCGTGACCAGGCTGCCGCGCCTCACCGAGCTGACCCTCGCCACGGGTGGCGGCATTCCCGGCGGCGGCGACATCGGCGGCGGCAGCACGGTCATCCCGTAGCGGCAGCCAGAACGTCAGCAGCAAGGCCCCGCCCCGGCCACGCGCCGGGGCGGGGCTTTTCAGCGCCCCCGAAAACTGAAATGGCTCTCACCGGGGTCACCGGGGTCACGGGGGACACGGGGGAACTGCACCGATTTCCCCTGTGTTCCCGGTGACCCCTGTGAGAGATTTCTGTTGAGCTGGCTGGTCGAACGCGCAGTCGATCGGCCGAACCAAGCATCTGCGGTCAGGCCGCCCGGTTCAGGCAGCCGTTGAAGTTGGGGTTGTTCCGCTCCGCCTGCGGAACGGGGAAGTTCACGTCATGCCCGTACTGCCCGCCCTCGGCGAAGTCACCGGTGGGAAACACCTGCGCCTCGGCGCGGCCGTACTGCCGGATCAGCCGCCGCAGGTCGCCCAGGCGGTGCCCCGAGCCGAACAGCCAGAAGGCCCGCTCGCGGAAGAGCAGGTCCTCGCGCGCGGCCGCGGTGCCCGGGTCCGCCAGCGGCGCCAGCCCGGTGACCGTGGCGCGCAGCGCGTTGAGCGCGGTGATGAACGCGGCGTTGCTGCCGGCGCGCAGCAGCGCCTCGGCCTCGATCAGCCGCGCCTCGATCCCGTCCGCCACCGACACCGAGGCGTCGCGCGCGGGCCACTTGAGCTGCACGTACAGCAGCGTGGGCGAGCCGTTGTTGAACACCACCCCGGAGGTGACCCCCGCGTTCCTGCACGTGGTGGAGAGAGATGGGAACGGCTTGCAGATCGGCAGGAGCGGGTCGGTTCCCAGGTGGAAGGGCAGCCCCTCGCCGGCCTCGCTCTGCCCCACCGTGTAGCGCCGGGCGCTGTTGTTCATCGCCCACATGGTGTTGTCGCGCGTGGTCTGCGACTGCTGGTTCTGGTAGGCGTAGGCGGTGGGCACCGCCGCCACCGCGGCCGCCGCCTCGGCGGGGCGGTTCAGGTTGAGCAGGATGCGCGCCTTCAGCACCGCGGCGGCATTGCGCACCTTCACGCTCGACGCGTCGCTCCCCGGCACCAGCGCCAGCGCCGAGTCGGCGTGGGCCAGGGCGCGGGCGTACGCGTCGGCCGTGGCCAGCGGCGTGCCCAGCTGTTCGGCCCCTTCCAGCGTCACGGTGCTGAAGGGGACGCCGCTGCAGAAGTCCTCGGCCAGCAGGTTCTCGGTGTACCCCTGCACGAAGTACAGCTCGGCGATCTGCCACGCCGGGGTGGCCGGCGCGTACTGGCGCAGCGCCGCGATCGCCTGCTGCGCCGACACCCGCGCGCGGTGCGCGAACTGGTAGCCGTTGCGGATCAGCGAGTTCTCCTCCGTCACCGCGCGCTGGTCGGCCTCCAGGCGCTGGATGAACGAGTCGCCCGTCTGCCACTCGTCGGCCAGCATCCCGCCGTACATGAACAGCGTTTCGCCGGCGCTGTTGCCGTTGTCGCCGGTGGTGGCGCCGATGAAGCGCGAGAGGGCGCCCAGCCGGAGCGCCGCCGCCCCCTCGGGCGACACGACGTTCTCCGGGGTGATGATGTCGGGGTCGGTGACGCCGACCACGTCCTTGGTGGAGCAGGCCGCCGCGGCGAGGAGCGCCGCGGCCGCGAGCACTCCGCGGGCGCGGCCCCTGCGGGCCCCGGTCTGGTTGCTGAGTCTGGTCATCTGCTCGGTCGCGGTGAGGGCTAGAAGCCGAGGTTGAGCCGCACGGTGTAGTAGCTCGGCGGCGGCAGCGTCTGGAAGTCGTTGGGGATGTCGTCCTGGCCGTAGTTGCTCTCGGGGTCGAGCCCGGAGTAGCTGCTCCAGGTCTTCAGGTTGCGGGCGGAGAGCGTGACGCTCAGCGAGCGGCCGCGCACCCGGTGCGCGAAGCGCGAGGCGTCCAGCGTGAGCG
>DASYJZ010000306.1:0-6228 GCA_035995965.1 Longimicrobium sp.
CGCTTCCAGGGCTTCGGTCCAGACGACGTGATCTACCTGGTGATGCCCGACCGCTTCGCCAACGGAGACCCGTCCAACGACGACCCCGCGCAGTCGCCCGGCGTGCTCGACCGCGCCAACGGGCGGCGCTACCACGGGGGCGACCTGGCGGGGATCCGCGCACGGCTCCCCTACCTGAAGGAGCTCGGGGTCACCGCCATCTGGATGAACCCGGTCTACGACAACACCAACCACCTCGACTACAAGGAGGTCTACCAGGGGCAGCCCACCACCGCCTACCATGGCTACCACGCCATCGACTACTACGCGGTGGACGAGCACTTCGGCGACCTGGCCCTGCTCAGGCAGCTGGTGGACGACGCCCACGCGCAGGGGATCAAGGTGATCCTCGACATGGTGGCCAACCACACCAGCCCGCATCACCCGTGGGTAACCAACTCGCCGACGCCCACCTGGTTCAACGGCACCGAGGCCAGCCACCTCTCCAACACCTGGCAGATCTGGACGCTGGCCGATCCGCACGGCTCCCCCGCGCTGCGGGAGCCGGTGCTGGGGGGCTGGTTCGTGAACATCCTCCCCGACCTGAACCAGGACGATCCCGAGGTCGCCCGCTACCTGGTCCAGAACACGCTCTGGTGGGCCGACATGACGGGGATCGACGGCATCCGCCAGGATACCTGGCCGTACGTGCCCCGCCGCTTCTGGCGCGACTGGATGGCGGCCATCCGGCGGGACCATCCGCGGATGCGCGTGGTGGGCGAGGTCTTCGACGGCGACCCGGCGACGGTCTCGTTCTTCGAGGGCGGCCGCGCGCGCTTCGACGGGAACGACGACGGGGTGGACGCGCTCTTCGACTTCCCCCTCTTCTTCCCCCTGCGCCGCACCTTCGCCGAGGGCAGGTCCATCCGCGAGGTGGCGCAGATGCTGGGGCGCGACCACCTCTACCAGCGGCCCGAGTCGCTGGTGACCTTCCTGGGGCTGCACGACGTGGTGCGCTTCATGGGCGAGACCGGGGCGACCAGCGACGGGCTCAAGCTCGCCTTCACCTTCCTGCTCACCGCCCGGGGCACTCCCCTGCTCTACTACGGGGACGAGATCGCGCTGGCCGGCGGCGGCGACCCCGACAACCGCCGGGACTTTCCCGGGGGCTGGCCGGGCGACGCGCGGAACGCGTTCGCGGCATCGGGGCGAACCGCCGCCGAGCAGCAGATGTTCGACCACGTGCGCCGGCTGCTGCGCCTGCGCGCGGAACACCCGGAGCTCCGCGAGGGAGCGACGGAGAACCTCTACCTCTCCGACCAGGCGTTCGTGTACCGGCGCGGCGCGAGCGTGGTCGCGCTCAACAACGACACCACGTCAGTGGAGCTTCGCCTTCCCGCCGTGGATGTCGCCACGGACGCGCTCGGCCTCTGCGCCCCCCCGCGCCGCGTGGTGGACGGCGTGGTCATCGCCATCCCTGCCCGGACGGGCTGCGTGTTCCAGCGTCCCGCCCAGCCTTGACCCGCAAAAACGCGAAGCCGCGAAGAGACCTTCCAGCGTCCCTCCGCGGCTCCGCGGCTCCGCGGCTCTGCGGCTCTGCGGCTCTGCGTGAGACGATCTGTTGCTGATTCAGGGCTCACTCCACCCGTCGAGGCGCAGCAGGAAATCGATGAGAAGGAAGAAGTCGGGGGATGATGTCGATCTGCGCGGGGCTCGTTCGTCGTCCTTGGTAGAGGCCGGGAGATGGGTACCGGGCGAACGACCCCGGACGCCGGCCGCGAACCCCAAGACGGAGAGACGACGATGCCGACCACGACGCTGACCCCGCGCGAGCGGAAGATCAATGCCATCCTGTGGGCGACCCAGGCGCTGCTCGCGCTCCTGTTCCTGTTCGCCGGCGGGATGAAGCTGGTGGCTCCGCCCGAGATGCTGAAGGGGCCGGTCGAGTTCCCGGTGCTGTTCCTCCGCTTCATCGGCGTGTGCGAGCTCGCGGGCGGGCTCGGGCTCATCCTCCCCGGCCTGCTGCGCATCCGCACCGGCCTGACGCCGCTCGCCGCCGCCGGGCTCGTCGTCATCATGATCGGCGCAGTGGCGACCACCGCGATCAGCGGGATGGTCGCGCCCGCGCTGTTCCCGCTCGTCGTCGGCATTCTCGCGGCGTGGATCGCGTACGGCCGGTCGCGCCGGGTGCCCCTCCGCACCTCGCCGCGGCGGCGCCCGGCGCTGCAGCCGGCCGCCTGATCGCGGTACCCTGAACAACGGAGCCAGATTAATGAAAAGAACGGAGGAAGAAAACGACACGTTTTCTTCCTCCACCCACTTCACCACCCGCCATCCCTCCCGCTGTTGTCCGGCCGCTCACGTCCGATCGTCCCCGCGAGCCTCACCGGAACCGTGCCCGCGCGAGTCGGATGAATCGGCCTCGGAACCCGGGGTGTCGCGAGCTCCGGCGCGCAACGAGGCTTCGTATGCGGCCTCGTCGGCGGGGCGGTCTGCGTCCGAGGTGCCGCCCATCGCGCTTTCCATCACCAGCGGATGTTCGAGGTTGTCCTCCCTGCGCCGGGCGGACGCCCGTAGCGCTTCGGCGCTCTCGGGAGCGGGCGCGATTCCCTGCGCCATCGAATCGAGCCTCTCGTCCGGCATCACTCCTCCCGCGTTGCTGGAACAGGCGGTTGCGATTCGTACGGGGAGCGTGCAGGCCGTGTGCCCGACGTGCCCCAGCGAGCAGGGGAGCTCCGTGCCCCACCCGCGAATGCGAGACGCCGCAACTCTCCCGAGCGGCGGCGTCTTGATGCCTTTAGCCCACTCCGGAGGGGACCGTGTGCGCTCTCTGTGTGAAACGCGTTGACGCTCCGGAACACATGCGAAGCCGCGCCCCGGTCCCCCCGCCCTTGGGAGCGCGCGCACCCGGTCAGGCCCGCGTCGGCGCACTGTAGGTGTACGCGGAGCAGCCGCCCTGATTACAGGCACGAATGCGCCACTGGTACAGCGTGCCCGGTACCACGGCCTGATCGTCGGAGGTTTCGTTCATGGTTCTGACGACCGGTTCGGACCACGGGCTCCAGGCGGTGCCGTTGTACTCGCGGCGCTGCAGCTCGTACGTCGTCTCGTTCGCGACGTCGCCCCACACCAGGTGCATGTGGTTGAACAACATGTCGGCCGTAAGGTCCGCGGGCGCGTGCGGCGGCGGCGGCATCGGTGCCACGAACGGGTTGCTCGTCACGTACGCAGAGCACCCGCGGATGTTGCACGCCGCCACGCGATACAGATACCGCGCCCCGGGGGTGAGCCCGTAGTTGTCGAAAGCCGTGGTTGAACGGCTTTGCGGGGGCATGTTCTCCCATGGCCCGTAGCGGGGCCCGGTGTTTACGCTGCGCTGAATGCGGAACGTATCGACAAAGGTGTTGTCGACCGTCCACGCAACCCTCGCGCAGGACGCGAACCCGCACACGTAGCCGGCCGCCGTCACCTTGGGCGCCGGGGGTGCGGCCGCCGGGAATCGCGCCTCATTCGACAGCTCCCAGTAGGAGCAGCCGGCGTTGTTGCACGCACGAATACGGTACACGTACGTCGCACCGGCGGTTGCCGTGCTGTCCGTGAACCACTCGCGGTTGGCGCCAACCGTGCCGACGCGTGTCCAGCTCCCGTCGCCATTGGCCAGGCTTCGCTCGATGTCGGTGCGGAGCTCGTTGGAGTTGATGTCCCGGAAATCGATGCGCATCCGTCCCCATCTCAGCCAGGCCTTCGGCGGCTCGGCCGCGGGAGTCACGTCGGGCGAGTTGGAGCCGATGGTCTGCGAGCCGAAGCATTCGAAGTACCCGTCGGGGCGCAGCCCGCACGTATGGTAGCTGCCGGCGGTGATCCGCGTCCATCTGGCGCCCGTCACTTTGCCCTCTTCCCGCCCCGTCACGGTGCGCTCTTGCGGCCCGTTCCATGAATAGGGATAGCCGCCGCACACCGCGATCCCGTCGGAGCGGAGGGCGCATTCGTGTGTCCCGCCCACCACCAGCTCCAAGAAACTTCCCGAGCCGAGGTTCGGCTGGTCGCCCCAGCATTCCGGGAGGCCGCTGTTTCTCAGCACGCAAAAGGTGATGCCGACCGACTGCGCCAGCATCACGTACGACCCCGACGGCGAGACCCTGACGGAAGGCGATCCCAGATGGAAGCCCCGGCACTCCACCACCCCGTCGTTCCGCATCGCGCACGTACGGTTGGAGTTCGCGGCCACCTCGGTGAAGGTGCCGGTCTGCGGGGCCCACACCGGCGGCGCCTCGCCGTGCGCGTTCGACCCCCAGCATTCGAGGCTGCCGTCGGTGCGCACCGCGCACGTGTGGCTCAGGCCGGCGCTGACGAACCTGAACGACCCGGTGGGGGCCCGCTTCAGCGGCGGCGCCTCCCCGAAGTCGTTCGCCCCGAAGCATTCCACCGCGCCGTCGCTGCGCAGACCGCACGCGTGCGTTCGCCCGGCCGTCAGCTGCACAAAACTTCCGGTCGCGGCCGTGTGCGTGCCAATGGGTTGTCCCTCGTCGTTCTCGCCAAGGCACACGATCCTGCCGCCGCGCAAGAGGCAGACGTAGCCGTAGCCCGCACGGATGTCGGTCGCCCCGCCGCCCGTGGTCGCGTATCGCGGCTCGTCCGGAGCGGATGGTGTGCGTGGTGTGAGTGGTGCGTCCTTGCAGGCCGTGGCGCCGGCCAGGAGCACGAGCGGGAGGATGTGGCGGTGGCGCATGGGAGCAACCCCCGTTGAGGTTCCGGCCGCTCGCGGCGAGATCCGTGCCATCCTGGGAGTCGCCGGCCGCCCGAAGTAGAAGCAGCAGTGGTGACGACGACGACGACTGTAGGGCCATAATAAAGTCGGCTACCAATCCATGAGGAAGTCGGCCGATTATTCCGATTCTGGGTCGAGGTGATCGGGTGATTAGGGCAGCCCGTCTCGCCGGCCAGCAACCCGACCATCATGATCGATGCTTGGCCGCCGCCTCCACTCACCGCTACCTGGATCGTCACTTCGGCGACAGCGCCTGCACCGCGTGTGGCTGCGCGGATGGAATGCGGACCCGCCGGCGTGCCCGCTGGGATGGTCACCGGCACGTCGAAGCTTCCGACACCGTCGATCGTCGCGACGCGTGGGCTCGCAGGCCCCCTGCTGCGTACCCCGAGTTCCGACAATGGCTGGAGAGATGGCTAGGCGAGCATCCGAGCGGTGCGCGTGCAGCTCGGGAGCGGTTCGACGCAGCCCGATGAAACGCTGCCAAGCGTGTACACGCCGGCAGGGGCGGCCTAGCCATAGCGCGTGCTCGGCCCGGGCGAGTTCTGGCTGCGGCATCCAGCCGGCCGGAGTTCCATCGCTGGATTGATGACGGAAATTGTCCCCTGATTGGTTGGTGCACCCGGTGAACGAGTCCGTCTTTACAGCGCACAAACCAATGGATCTGCAAGATATTTTTGTTGACGCAAGAAGGAGTGCAGAGTTTTCCTTGAAGTATGATTAAAGGTCTTATAATATTATGTGTGCGCGCCGGGAAGTGGCCCGGACGCACCTGCCGCAACTGCCGGCGCTCGCAGCCGGCACACTCCCCCTCATAAGGTGCGTCCCGCCGCCCGCGGCCGGCCCATGGCCGCACCGGAAAGACGTGTATCCACATGCGTTTCGCCCACCTCGCCGTGCTGGCCTGTGCCGCCGCCGCACTCGCCGCCTGCCACGACACCCCCACCGCCCAGAAGGAGGCTGTCCCGCGCATCTACACCGCCGCGCAACTGGCGGCGAAGGGGATCACCCCGCCGGCCACGCCCGCGCACGTGGGGCAGCGTCCCCGCGCGTACATCGGCTGCATCGAGTACCCGGACCAGCCGCCGTGCGAGTCGCGCCCCATGGCCGACTTCGACTACGGCTCCAGCGCCGTGCCGTTCTACTCCGCGCCCAACTGGGCGATTCACCAGCACGCCTGGTCGGCGGCGTATTCGCACGTGGCGTCGATGACGCTGGACGCGAACTACTGGGTCCGCAGCCCCGGGTGCAACGGGCCGGTGGTGATCAGCGTGGATGACCACCTGACGGCCTCGGGAAGCCCCAACTCGCTGCAGGGCGACCGATACTCGTACAGCGGCACCAACTGGAGCGCGGGCGTCACCGCCTACCACTACTTCCAGGCCAGCGGTCTGTATACGGTGGACGGCTACCTGAGCGCCGACACCTTCGAATCCGGCGCCAGCTACTGCATCCCGTGACGCGGCGACCCGTCTTCCGCG
>DASYJZ010000307.1:0-4180 GCA_035995965.1 Longimicrobium sp.
ATCCTCTCGCGCTATCTGGCGCCCTCGCTCCAGCACCTGATGGGCACCGACAAGTTCGGGCGCGACATCTTCAGCCGGGTGCTGTACGGCGCGCGGATCTCGCTCTCCATCGGCTTCATCGCGGTGGGGATCAGCATCACGCTGGGCACGCTGATCGGGGCCTTCGCGGGGTACTTCGGCGGGATCGTGGACGGCATCCTGATGCGCTTCACCGACATGATGCTGTCGTTCCCGCGCCTGGTGCTGCTGATCGTGGTGATCGCGCTCTTCGAGCCGAGCATCTACATCGTGGTGATCGTGCTGGGGCTCACCGGGTGGATGGGCACCGCGCGGCTGGTGCGCGGCGAGGTGCTCTCCCTGCGCGAGCGCGAGTTCGTGCAGGCCGCGCGCGCGCTGGGGATGGGCGACTGGCGGATCATCTTCCGGCACGTGATCCCCAACACCATGGCGCCGGTGATCGTCTCCGCCACCCTCGGCATCGGCCAGACGATCCTCACCGAGGCCTCGCTCTCGTTCCTGGGGCTGGGCGTGCAGCCGCCGACGCCGAGCTGGGGGAACATGGTGAGCGACGGCCGCGACGCGCTGGTGAACGCCTGGTGGATCGCGACCTTCCCGGGCCTCGCCATCGTGGTGACGGTGGTCGCCTTCAACCTGCTGGGCGATGGCCTGCGCGACGCCCTGGACCCGCGGCTGCGGACGTGAGCCTGGCGACCCGAGGTGCGGCAGGGCGTGACACGAGAAGGAGGCAGTGATGACGATCTCTGCGGTGCACGACCCAACGGGCATCACCTTCGAGGAATTCCTCGCGGCCGTGGACGAGGGGACGCATGCGGAATGGGTGGATGGGGAGGTGGTGCCGGTGACGCCCCCATCGGACGAGCACGCCCGCATCTCGCTGTTCCTGGCGGAGATCCTGAGCGGCTTCGTGACGCGCACCCGGGTGGGTGGGCGCGTGCGCCATGCACCCTTTCAGATGAAGCTGGAGTCCAGCGCACGCGAACCCGACGTCCTGTACGCCACGCCGGCGAAGGCCGACCGGTTCCAGCGTCTCTATCTGGACGGGCCCGCCGACCTGATCGTCGAAGTCGTCAGCCCGGAGAGCCGCACGCGTGACCGCCGGGAGAAGTTCCGCGAGTACGCGCAGGCAGGAGTCCGCGAGTACTGGCTCGTGGACCCGCTCAAGCGCACCTGCGAGGTCTTCCGCCTCTCGGGCGGCGCATTCGAGCCCGTGCAGGCGTCCGATCCCGCGCGAATCGAGAGCGGCGTTCTCCCGGGCTTCTGGATCGAGCTGGAATGGCTGTGGATGGAGGAGCCGGACATGTGGATCGCGTTTGAGGCCTGGGGGCTGATTTGACGCAGAGCGAGGGGGCGCGGGTGCCCGGGCGGGGGCAGGATGCGGCCGGGCCGATCCTGCAGGTGGAGAACCTCAGGACCTGGTTCAGGACCGACAACGGCGTCGCCCGCGCGGTGGACGGCGTGAGCTTCCACGTGAACCCGGGCGAGACGCTGGGGATCGTGGGCGAGAGCGGGAGCGGCAAGTCCGTCACCTCGCTCTCGGTGATGCGGCTGATCCCGCAGCCCCCGGGCGAGATCAAGGAGGGGTCGCGCATCCTCTTCCGCGACGAGAAGGGGGCGATGGAGGACCTGGCGGCGGCGAGCGAGAAGCGGATGCGGCACATCCGCGGCAACGACATCGCCATGATCTTCCAGGAGCCCATGACCTCGCTCAACCCCGTGTTCAAGGTCGGCGACCAGATCGTGGAGTCGCTGCGCCTGCACCAGGGGCTGGGGAAGAAGGACGCGCGCGACCGCGCCATCGAGATGCTGCAGCTCGTCGGCATCCCCATCCCCCACCAGCGCGTGGACGAGTATCCGCACCAGCTCTCGGGCGGGATGCGGCAGCGGGTGATGATCGCCATGGCGCTGGCCTGCAACCCCAAGCTGCTGATCGCCGACGAGCCCACCACGGCGCTCGACGTGACCATCCAGGCGCAGATCCTGGAGCTGCTCAACCGGCTCCAGGAGGAGCTGGGGATGTCGATCATCCTGATCACCCACGACCTGGGCGTGGTGGCCGAGACCTGCGACCGGGTGATCGTGATGTACGCCGGCCAAGTGTTCGAGGAGGGCCCGGTCGACGACGTCTTCCACGACCCGCAGAACCCCTACACCGAGGGGCTGCTGCGCTCCATGCCGCGGCTGGGCGAAGAGGTGGAGCGGCTGGCGGTGATCCCCGGCGTGGTGCCCTCGCCGCTCAACTGGCCGGCGGGGTGCCGCTTCAACGACCGCTGCCCGTACGCCTGGGAGAAGACGGAGCAGGAGGAGCCGCCGCTCTTCGAGATCGGGCCGGGGCGCAAGAACAAGTGCTGGCTGGTGGAGTATCCGGAGCGGCGCGAGGAGGTGCGCGCGCGGGGCGGCGGCTTCACCCCCGCCGGCGCGGTGGGTGGCACGGCGGACGCCCCGCTCGCGGGCGGCGACGCGGAGGTGGGCCCGTGAGCACGCCCGAGGGACGCACGCCCACCGGCGGGCGCGGGGCGGGCGACGGCAGCCTGGGACCCGGCGGCGAGCCGCCCGTGGGGCGCCCGGCGACCGAGGGGCTGGTGGGCGAGGGGGTGGAGCACGCCCCCGTGGCCGAGCCGTTCACCCGCGAGGGGCGGGGGATCCACCGCGTCCCCGAGCCGCCGGAGGTGCGCGAGCTGCCGCCGGCCAAGGGCGACAGCGTGCTGGGCGGCCAGACCCCCGACGACATGGAGCCGCCGGAAGACGCGCTGCTCGTCGTCCGCCGGCTCAAGAAGTGGTTCCCCATCCGCAGGGGGCTGTTCAACCGCCACGTGGGCGACGTGAAGGCGGTGGACGGAGTCTCCTTCTTCGTGCGCAAGGGCGAGACGCTGGGGATGGTGGGCGAGAGCGGCTGCGGCAAGAGCACCACCGGGCGCACGCTGCTCAAGCTGATCGAGCCCACCGAGGGCGCGGCCTTCTTCGCGGGGAAGAACATCTTCGAGATGGATCGGGGCGAGCTGCGGCGCATGCGGCGCAAGGCGCAGATCGTCTTCCAGGACCCGTACAGCTCGCTCAACCCGCGGATGACGGTGGGCGACATGATCCGCGAGGTGCTGGCGATCCACGGCCTGGCGAAGGGGCAGAAGGCGCAGGACCGGGTGGCCGAGCTGCTGCGGGTGGTGGGGCTGCGGCCGGAGCACGCGGTGCGCTACCCGCACGAGTTCTCGGGCGGGCAGCGGCAGCGGCTGGGGATCGCGCGGGCGCTGGCGGTGGAGCCGGAGCTGATCGTCTGCGACGAGCCGGTGTCGGCGCTCGACGTGTCGGTGCAGGCGCAGGTGATCAACCTGCTGCAGGACCTGCAGCGGCAGTTCGGGCTCAGCTACCTGTTCATCGCCCACGACCTGAGCGTGGTGGAGCACATCTCCGACCGCGTGGCGGTGATGTACCTGGGGCGCATCGTGGAACTCTCCGAGAGCGACGAGCTCTACCGCAACCCGCTGATGCCGTACACGCAGGCGCTGCTCTCCGCCGTCCCCATCCCCGACCCGCGGCTGAAGCGCAGGCGCATCATGCTGGAAGGCGACGTCCCCTCGCCGGCCAACCCGCCGCCGGGGTGCCCCTTCCACCCGCGCTGCCAGCACCCGCTGAAGGACGCCGACTGCGCGCAGATCGTCCCGCCGCTGGCGGACAAGGGCGGCGGCCACTTCGTCGCCTGCATCAAGGTCCCGCTGGGCGCCGGCGGGCCCCCCGGCGGGAACGGCAAGCCGCTCCCGGTGATGCCGCGTCCGGACGCGGGCTCCCCGCCCGCGCCGCCGCTCCCACGCGATGCGGCGTAAAGCGATTCGAGCCGGCGACGAGTGTGACGTTGCGCCGCGGCGGCTCGTCTTCAGGGCGCAGACGGACCGCGCCCTGGAATGCATCGGGTGACCATGAGCAACGATCGGATCCACGCCTGGCTCGACGGCGACCTCTCCCTCGACGCGCTGACCGCGGAGGAGCGCGCCGCGGCCGGTCGGCTGGGCGCGGCCATTGAGGGGGCCGCCGCGCGGTTGCGCGCGGTGCCCGCGCCGGACCTCTCCGCGCGCGTGATGGCGACGCTCCCGCGCTCGGCCGCGCGGAGCGCGACGGACCGGCTGGCGGCGGCGCTTGGGTGGCTCTGGTCGCCGAGGCCGGTGCGGCT
>DASYJZ010000308.1:0-5738 GCA_035995965.1 Longimicrobium sp.
GAGGTCCCTGACTGGCTTCACCACTTCCTTCTTCATCTCCAACACTCGGCGCCACCATGCCAGCTTGAGCTCCTCGAGACCCGTCCGCGCCGCCGCACTGATGGCGTAGATGCCGAACGCCTCGGGCGCCTCGATGGGCGCCGGGTCGTCCTCGCCGAGCAGGTCCATCTTGGTGAACACGACGCAATGCGGCTTCCGGGCGAGCTCCTCGGAGTACTGTTCGATCTCCGACCGCAGCTGATCGTACTCCGCCTGCCAGTCATCCGAATCGATCGGGATGAGAAAGGCCAGGACGCGCGTCCGTTCGATGTGTCGCAGGAACTGGAGGCCGAGCCCCTTCCCCTCGTGCGCGCCCTCGATGATCCCGGGGATGTCGGCGATCACGAAGGTGCGGTGCCCGGAGAGCTGCACCACCCCCAGGTTCGGCGTGAGCGTGGTGAAGGGGTAGTCGGCCACCCTGGGCGTCGCCGCGGAGACGGCGGAGAGGAAGGTCGACTTTCCCGCGTTGGGCTCGCCCACCAGCCCCACGTCGGCGATGAGCTTCAGCTCGAGCGCGATGCGCCGCTCCACGCCGGGGATGCCCGAGTCCGCGCGGCGCGGCGCCTGGTTGGTGGAGGTGGCGAAGCGCGCGTTCCCCCATCCCCCGCGCCCGCCCGCGGCCACGACCAGCTCCTGCCCGTCCTCGATCAGCTCGCCCAGGACCTCGCCGCTCTCCAGGTCGCGCACCACCGTGCCCGCCGGCACCTTGAGCACCAGGTGCTCGCCGCTGCGGCCGGTGGAGTTGGTGCCCTCGCCGCGGTTGCCGTTGGGGGCCGAGTACTGCTTGCGGTAGCGGTAGTCCATCAGGGTGGTGAGCTGTCCGTCCGCGCGCAGCACCACGTCGCCGCCGCGGCCGCCGTCGCCGCCGTCGGGGCCGCCCTGCGGCGCGAACGACTCGCGGCGGAACGAGGATGCCCCCGGCCCGCCGTCGCCCGCCTTGATCTGGATCTCCGCATAGTCGAGAAACACGTCAGCCCGCCCTTCGTTCGATTCGTTTGAGGCGCTCACCCAAGGGGGAAAGCATCCCCTGAGAGACGTCATCCTGAGGGCGGCCCAGCATCGCCCGTCTCCGCGACGATGCCCGCAGCCCGAAGGATCTGTAGCGGCGGACGCATTACCCGACGGCGTGTTGCACCGACCGGCTATAGATCCTTCGGCCTGCCAGGGTCATCGCGACGCAGAGCAGGCAGCGGCCGGCCTCAGGATGACGTCTTTGCGCTTCGTCCTGGCGGGATTTCGGTCGCTCGCCATCGACGACGGCTTCGTAGCGGGAAACGTGCTCGCCGCCGCCAAGCGCTACGCGCCCGCCGCCTTCGCGCGGATCTCGGCCCAGAGCGCGCGTACCGGCTCAGCAGCGGCGTCCGCGGCGACGTAGGAGCACGCCACCTCCACCGCCTCGTCCACCTCGCCAATGGAGGCGCCGGCGTTGAGCGCACCGCGGAGGTGGGAGTGGAGCTGGCGCGGCGCGTTCCAGACCGCCAGCAGCGCGGCGATGCACAGCTCCCGCGTCTTCAGGTCCAGCCCTGGCCGGCCGATCACCCGGCCGTATCCCCCCGCCACCATCCACCCCTCAAAGTCGGGGTGCAGCGCGCGCACGTTCTCGCGCAGCTTGCGGTAGTTCGCGCCGTAGACGGTCTCGCACACCCCCTCGCCGCGCACCTCCCATCCCGACGCATCCTCTCCCGACCCGGCCGGCGCCGGGAGGCCGCTGACCTCGCGCCAGGCGCCGAGCGCGTTCAGCGCGTCGGGGAAGCCGACGAAGAGGTGGGACTGGAGGATCACCTCCTCCACCGCCGTCGCGTCCGCCGACTCCCACGCCTCCTCGAGCGCGCGCCGCACCGCGTCCGCGTCGCGCGTCCCCAGCGCGGCGGCGACGCGCAGCAGCGCGAGCCGCCCGGCGTCCGCCGCCTCAGGCATCCGGGGTCCGCAGGCGCACGGCGGGGCGGATCTGGCCGACCGGCTCGCCGCGGGTGTTCAGCAGCTCCGGGTAGGCGAAGGCGTGCAGCGCGCCGTAGTCGTCCTCGCTGATCAGGTCCAGCTCGCGCAGCACGGCCAGGATCGCCGGCGCCACCGCGCGCGCCGCCCCGTCCTCCACCTTCAGCGCGATCCCCAGCTCCGCGCCGGGGACGCCGACGCAGTACACGCCCTCCGCGCCGACCTTGGCGAACAGCCGCCCGCGCGCCTGCCGCATCAGCGCCGTGCAGACGCGCCCGTTCCCCGCCACCATCCCCGGGTGCGCCGTCATCGCCTCGAAGACGACGGACGGCCCGCGCTCCCCCGCGCGCACCGCGGCCGCGAAGCCGGCGAAGGCGAGCGCCATCTGCCGCAGCGGGAGCGCGAAGCAGGGGACGCCGCAGCCGTCGGTCCCCAGGCCGATCGCCTCCACCGGCATCCGCGTCCAGCGCGCCACCTCGGCGAGGACGCGCTGCTGCACGGGGTGCTCGGGGCGCTCGTAGCCGGCCGTGTCCCAGCCGCGGGCGCGGGCCAGCATCATCATCCCCGCGTGCTTGCCGGAGCAGTTGTTGTGCAGCCGCCCGGGCTCCAGCCCCGCCTCGGCCAGGAGCCGCTGCGTCTCCTCGTCGAACGGCGGGTGCGGGCCGCACGCCAGCGCCTCGGCCGTCACCCCGGCCTTCTCCAGGATGCGCTCCACCACGCGGGTGTGCGCGACGCTGCCGGCGTGCGAGCCGCAGCAGAGCGCGAGCTCCTCCAGGGTGAGGCCGTAGCGCTCCACGGCGCCGTCGTCCACCAGCGGCAGCGCCTGCAGGGGCTTGGCGGAGGAGCGGAAGAAGGTGACCAGCTCGGGGTCGCCGGCGAACGCGCGCAGGCGCCCATCGGCGTCCACCACGGCCACGTGCACGCGGTGCCGGCTCTCCAGCACCGCGCCTCGCGTGACCTCGACCACGCACTCCGCCGCTCCGCTCATCCGCCCCCCGTCAATGGTCCGAGGGGGAAAGATACGCCCTCGCTCCCCCACCCGAAACCGCGCGGAACGGCCGCCCGCCCGCAATCGGCCACCGGCACGACGACCGGTCCGGATGCGGCCCGATCGGCGCCGCGCCCGGAAAATGAAAAGACGGCCCCACGCGGAGACGCAGAGCCGCCGAGAGGACTGCCGTGCCTCTCAGCGGCCCTGCGTCTCTGCGTGAGACCTGACGTTCAAGTCAGCGCGGCGCCCCGGCGACCGGGTGGAGGCGCTGGGCGGCCTGGAAGAGCGCCGCCTGCGTGTCCGCACCCTGCAGCAGGCGGATCGCCTCCCGCACGGTACCGTCGGCCGCGTTCGCGCGCCGCGCCGCGGCGACCCGCCCGAAGCGGGATTGCGCGATCTGGCTGGCGAGCTGCAGGTCCAGCCAGCGCTGCGCTCCGGCGTACAGCTCGGGGGTGATGTCGACGCCAGCGGCGCGGAGGCGGGCGTACAGCTCGTGCCGCATCTCGGGCGTGACCTGGAAGTCCTGCGACAGCCCCGGCGTACGCCGCTCGAACTCGATGGCGAAGCGTCCCAGCACCTCGGTGAAGACGGCCGCCTTCCTCGCCGCGGCGGAGAGGAACGCACGCTCAGCGGTGGTGGTGGTGTCGCGTACCGTCACGTCGGGGACGATCCCGCCGCCGCCCAGCACCGTCCGCCCGCCGTCGGTGCGGTACGGACGCCGCCGGGTGGTGTCCGCGGCCGTGTGCGCGGTGTCGGCCGCCACGCTGTCCGGGTCCGCCGCGGGGTCGGCGTCCTCCGCGCGGAAGGGCTTCTGGATGGAGCGCCCGACCGGCGTGTACCACTTGCCGGTGGTCATCTTCAGGACGTTGCCGCCGGAGAGCGGGAAGACCGACTGCACCGAGCCCTTGCCGTAGCTGGTGTTGCCCACCACCAGCGCGCGGTCGTGGTCCTGCAGCGCGCCCGCCACGATCTCGGCGGCGCTGGCGCTGTAGGGGTCCACCAGCACCACCATCGGCAGGTCGTAGGCCTCGTCGCTGGTGGCGCGGTAGGTCTCGCTCTCGCGCGGGTCGCGGGAGCGCGTCTCCACGATCGCTTGGCCGCGGCGCAGGAAGAGGTCGGAGACGGCCACGCCCTGGTCCAGCAGCCCGCCCGGGTTGCCGCGCAGGTCCAGCACCAGCTTGCGGGCGCCCGCCGCGCGCAGCGAGTCGATGGCGGCCCGCAGCTCCTGGGTGGACGACTGGCTGAACACCGTCAGGTCCACGTAGCCGATCCCCGGCGCCGCCATGTAGGCGTACGGCACCGAGCGCACGTGGATCTCCTCGCGGGTGATGGAGAAGCTCATCGGCTGGTCCACGCCCACGCGGCGCACCTTGAGCCGGATCGGGGTGCCGACCGCGCCGCGCAGCACCTTCACCGCGAAGTCGTCGGTCCATCCCCGGGCGTCCTTGCCGTCGATCTCCAGGAGCTGGTCGCCCACGCGGATGCCGGCGCGCTCGGCGGGGGTGCTGGGGAGCACGCTCACGGCGGTGATGTACCCCTCGCGCGGGGCGATCTGGATCCCCAGGCCGCCGTACTCGCCGCTGGTCTGCAGGTGGAGCTGCGCGTACTGGTCGGCCGTCATGAAGACGGTGTGCGGGTCGCCCAGCTCGTTCAGCATCCCCTCGATGGCCTTCTGGTACAGGTCGCCGTCGGAGTGCTCGTCGACGTAGCGGGTCTGCACGTAGCGCAGCACCTCGTCGAAGAGCTGCGCGCGCTGGTAGACGCTCTGCTGGCCGCCCACCCCCTGCTGCAGGAGCCATCCGCCGCTCACCAGCGCGACGCCCGCCACCAGCGCGGGGGCGATCACGGTACGCTTCAGCTTCATCGTGCCTCCGGAAGGTCGTACGCGGGCCGCGGGCACGCGGCTGCCGATTGATAAACCCTGTGCACGCGAAGGTTTCCAGTCCGCCGCCGACATCGTCGGAAGCGGCAAGGAACGGGCCGATCTTTCGACGGGAACCACGCTCCAGGGCTCGGAACCGGTGCGCATCCGCGGTGGCGGGGGAAGCCGCGGATGCGGCCCGATGCCAACACCCCCTCGTCCGCCTGCCCGGCGGACGAGGGGGAGATTTCCGTCTGTGTCGCCGGGGCCTATCGCCCCAGCACGCGCAGCGAGAAGGAGAAGCGCCAGTACGGCTCGTCCACGCCCGCCGACGCGCCGCCGCGCCAGCCGCGCTCGGCCGAGGCGTCGAGCGACGCCGCGCCGCCGCCCAGGCCCAGCCCGAAGCCGGCGCTGACCGCCCGCTCGGTGGGGAACGCCGCGGTCGGCGTCCAACGGAAGGGGAGCTGGCCGTAGCGCGCGCCCAGGCGCACCGGCATCGCCTTGCGGAACAGGTTGAGGCCGGTGTACTCCACGCCGCCCGCCACCGCCGCCGCGTCGCGCGCCCCGCCCGAGGCGGCGGAGAGCTCGTCGTTCATCGTCGACCACCCCGCCCACCGGCCCGACAGCACCAGCGTGGTGGCCGAGCCGATCCGGGCCGAGCCGCCGGCGTCGACGCTCAGCGGGTTGCTGTAGTCCTTCCGCTCGTTCCCCGTGGAATCGGACTTCGCGCGGATGTGCCCGCCGCCGTGCACCGCCGCCGAGACGCTGGTGCGCGCGCTCGGCTGCCAGCGCGCGCCCAGCCCCGCACCCAGCCCGGAGTAGGTGTAGATCACCTCGCTCTGGGCCGGGAGGAAGCCGGTGATGGTGCGCTGCGTGCTGTCGTGCGCCGCCCCGGTGAAGACGTCGAGCGCG
>DASYJZ010000309.1:0-1675 GCA_035995965.1 Longimicrobium sp.
GATAGCGCCCGAAGTGATTTGGACGAAGCATGGCAGGTTTCTGAACGCGGCCCGATGCGGCTACACATGGCCGATATCTATCTTTACCGCGCGCGGCTATTCCGCGCGATTACACCTTACCCTTGGGGCAGCCCGCAGTCAGACTTCACCGCAGCGCGTAGGTTGATCGAACAATGCGGCTACAGGCGCCGAGATGCAGAACTGAAAGATACCGAAGCGGCCGCTGATCACTAGTGATAATGAAGCGCCCCGAAAGGAGTGGAAGAGGCTGATGTAGGGGTGAACCGGTCACTGGAGATGAACAGTAAGTCGAATGAGCGCGAATTGGCGAACTGGAGAAATGGCCACGGCGAGGGCGAGTATAGGCTGGAGGCTACGGTGAGCAGGTCGTGGAAGAAGACACCCATCTTCACGGAGCGTATAAGGAGGACTAAGGGCTCGCCAACCGCAAGCTGCGCCGGGTGGTGAAGCAGAAGCTCGCGGCGAATTTCAACGGTGTTCTCCCGGTGCTTCGCGAGGTGAGCAACGCGTGGGGGATGGCCAAGGACGGGAAGTACTGGCTCCCGCAGCGCGGGTGGGACGAACGCCCGCGTCGGCGCCCCTGGTGGAAGCTGATGCGGAAATGCAGGCACACGGCGCCGGGCCCGACGTGGTCCGGCGCCGCTCGTGGGTCAGCGCCTGAAATACGTGGAGATCGCCATCCCGTCCGGCGCGGCGCCCACGCTGAAGCGGCGGCTGGCGACGGCCATGAAACCGAGGTCGATCACCGCGACCTCGCCGGTCTCCATCACCGGCACGTAGGCGGTGCGGCTGTCGGCGGAGAACACGACGCCGCCGGGGGTGTTGGGCAGCGCGATGTCGGTCACGCGCATCGTGGCGGTGTCGGTCACGCGCACGAAGCCGAGCTCGGGCGCGGGGACCAGCGCGTGGCGGCCGTCGGGGGTGATGGAGACGCGGTAGGCGTGGCCCGGGGTCGCGACGGCGCCGACGCGCTCGCCGGTGCGGGTGTCGAACGCGATCGTGCTGTCCTTCCCCATGCTCGCGGCCCAGATGCGGGTGCCGTCCGGCGAGAGGGCGGCGCCCTCGGTGCTGGGGCCCACCGGGATGGTGCGGACCGCCTGCCGCGTCGCCACGTCCAGCTCCGTCACCGTCCCGGAGCCCACGTTGGCGGTCCAGACCTTCCCACCGCCCGGCGCAATCGCCAGAATGTGCGTTCCCTGCTGCTCCGTCGGCAGCGTCGCGCGCACCTCGCCGCGGCGGAAGTCGACCAGCAGCACGGCGCGGCTCGCCTCCGAGGTCACGGCGAGCAG
The DNA here is from genome assembly GCA_035995965.1 of Longimicrobium sp. Taxonomy (GTDB): domain Bacteria; phylum Gemmatimonadota; class Gemmatimonadetes; order Longimicrobiales; family Longimicrobiaceae; genus Longimicrobium. Next base: position 1,311 of record DASYJZ010000309.1, read on the forward strand.
GCTGTCGCCGGGGAGGAAGGCGATGCCGTGCGGGCGCCGGTGCGGGCTCAGGTCGATGGTGCGCGCGACCGACTGCGTCGACACGTCGATCACGGCTAGCGCCTGGCGGCGGATGATGCCGCGCGGCGGCGGCACTCAGGATGACGTCTTTGGGGGGGCATTGGTGAGGGATTACCGGTGCGAAACGACTGGAGGGGACGATTACTACCGGGAAAGAGCTGATCGAGCTGGACGTGCCGCGGGAGCGGGCGATCCTGGTGGGCGCGCCGAAGAAGAGCGAGCCCGCGCAGGTGACCGACGAGCACCTGGAGGAGCTGGAGCGGCTGAGCGACACCGCCGGTGTCGACGTGGTCGGCCAGCTCATC
>DASYJZ010000310.1:0-10977 GCA_035995965.1 Longimicrobium sp.
GAGGAACAGAGAGAACTGCTTTTGACGTTCTCTCGTTTCCTCCGTGTCTCTGCGTGAAACGGCCGTTCGTCAGTGCAGCGGCAGCCAATAAGTCAGCTTGACCGCGAGGAAGTTGTCCCCCGGCGCGTCCAGCGTCTCGAGCAGCGAACGGGTGCCCACGTGCGCGATGCTGTCGCGCTCGCCCGAGCGGTCCTGCTGCCACACCACGAAGAGCGTGCTCCCCGGCCGCCACTCCCAGCGCATCACCGCGTTGCTGCGGAAGGAGCGCACGTTGAAGTCCCCCACCGTGCGGCTCTGCGTGCCGTAGCGCACCACCGTCTCGCTGCCGTGCCGCGCCACGCGCGCGCTGTCGCCGTCCAGCGGGCGCAGCGCGTACGCGCCGGCGGCGGGGAGCTCGCCGAACTGGTAGTAGCGGCCGCTGGACGCGAACGGCTGCGCGTACAGCTCCAGCGACAGGTCGGGGGTGAACAGGTAGGTGAGCCGCACGTCGGCGATCAGCTCGCTGCGGTCCACCGCCGCGAACACGTACGTCTTTCCGAAGGTCTCCGCCGGGCCGCCGTCGAAGGTGGCGACGTACTGCCGGATGGGTGTGGTGCGCAGGTAGTTGGGGTTCACCGAGAGCTGCCACCGCGGCCCCGGGCGCACCGACACGCCGCCGCTCAGCCGGTAGGTGGGGTTCCCCTCCTCGTTCTGGCCGTAGTAGACACGCGCGTTCCAGCCCAGCTTCGAGGCGGCGCTGCTCGCCACCTGCGCGATCCCGGCCCAGGTGGCGGGCGCCGCCGCCAGCGGGCCGCCGCGGGTGAGGGTGGCGCTCTCCGTCCGCGGGGTGACGAAGAAGGTGAACCAGCTCCGCCAGTAATTCTTCCAGGTCGGCTCGAAGTCGAGGTAGTACGCGCCCCCGACATGCGTCCCTCCCCAGTTCCAGGTCGCGTTGGGCGTGAGGTACGCCGTCCAGCGGCGGAACGGCCCGGCCGGCTTGGTCTCGCGGTAGCGCAGCTCGCCGTAGGCGTTCACGTAGTCGGCGTTGGAGAGGCTCCCGGCGTCGTTCAGGTCGAACCCCGGCGAGCGGGCGTCGGCGCCGATCGTCCACAGCCAGTGCTTGCCGTTCACCTTCTGCGCGGCGAGCGAGCCGGTGAGGCCGGAGAGCGCGGTGCGCGACGGGTCGAGCGTCACGTAGTCCGCGTCCGGCCGCTGGAAGTAGCGCGCGCTGGAGCGCTGCAGGCGGAGGATGGAGAGCGAGTCGCCCGCCTGGTGGCTGAACCCCAGCGCGCCGCTCAGCTCGTACGTTCCCCCGCCCAGCCGCAGGTCCCAGTCCACGGCGCCGGTGACGGCGTCGCGGTTCAGGCGCGCGGAGAGCGGCGTGCCCATCTCCAGCGCCCGGTGCACGCCGGTGAGGATGAAGCCGGCGGTGGAGCCGTGCTTCCCCAGCTCCTGCTGCATCCGCACCACGCCGTACGCCGTCGCCGGCTCCACGCGCACGCTGCCGAAGGTGTCCGCCGCCAGGTCCACCGTGCGCGCGCGCTCAGCCGCGGTGACGGCGCCCAAGACGCCGACGGAGAGCCCCGAGGGGAGGCGGCCGGTGAGCTTGGCCGCGCCCAGGATGGTGCTGCTGGTGGGGGTGTCGACGAAGTCGCCGTTCGCCGGGCCGTGCGGCGCGGCGCCGATGCGGCGCGAGTAGAAGTACCCGGCGCCGCCGCCGGAGAGGAGCTGGCTCCCCTCGGTGAAGAACGGCCGGCGCTCGCTGAAGAAGGTCTCGAACGCGCTCAGGTTCACCTCGGCGGGGTCGGCGTCCACCTGGCCGAAGTCGGGGTTCACCGTGGCGTCGAGCGTGAGGTTGGGACCGAAGCCCACCTTCAGGTCGGCGCCGGTGCGGACGGACGTCTCGCGGGGGTCGTGGAAGGGGTCGCGCGGGTCCACCCCCTGGCTGAACGACGCGCCGGTGGAGACGTACGGCATCAGCTCCACCCGCCGCGCGGGCCGGATCCCGGTGATTCCCTCCAGCTCGCCGAAGCGCGACGCCCAGGCGGTGACGCTGCGGGGGATGGGGATCCAGTAGTCGTCCTCCTCCTTCTGCGGCATCCAGCGGCGCACGTTCAGCCCCCAGGTCTGCGCCTCGCCCGGGTTGAAGCGGAGCTGCGAGAGGGGGATGCGCATCTCGGCCGTCCACCCCAGCGAGTCGCGCTCCGTCCGCGCCACCCAGACCGGGGCGTACTGGTCGTCCCCGTCCTCGCTGTCGCGCGGATGGTAGACGTCCACGCGCGCCCCCGCCGCCGTGACCGCGAAGGTGTAGGCGGTGCGGCGGTCGTGGTAGGTGTCCAGCGACACACCGAAGGTCTCCGCCTGCTCGAAGACGTCGCGGCGGCTCACCGGCGCCTGGATCTTCGCCGGCTCGCTCGAGTACATCCGCGCGCCGACGTAGAGCGCGTGGTCGTCGTAGACGAAGCGGACCTCGGTGCGCTCGGTGGCGGGTTCGCCCTCCTTCGGGTCCTTCTGGGTGAGCCCAGAGAGCACCGGCGCGGCGGCCCAGGCTGCGTCGTCCAGCCGCCCGTCCACCTCCGGCGCGCGCCCGGAGATCCGCACGGCCGCCGCGCGCTTCGCGGGGAGCGTCGGCCCCGCTCCGGCCGGGGGTGGGGCGGGGGGATTGGCGGGCGGCGTGGTCTGCTGCGCCGCGGAGGCCACCGGCGTCGCGAGCGCCACCACCAGGGCGAGTGCGGAGCGCGTCACGGGAGGCTCCGCGTCAGCCAGATCGCGACGCGCGACCGGTCGCCGTCGGACCCGATCCCCTGCATCGCCTGCTCGAACGCGCTCCGCACCGCACGGTCGCGCAGGAACTGCCGCGGCACCGAGGTGAGCACGCGCGACTTGTCGCCGTCCGAGCCGATGCCGCGGGCGGTGCGGAGCGCATCGGCCACCGCGTCGCGCCGCACGTTCCCCTGTCCGAGCACCGCGATCAACACCCGCGACTTGTCCCCGTCGGACCCGATCCCCACCGCCGTGCGGAAGTACGCCGCGCGCACCGCGGCATCGTCGAGCGGGTAGCGCGCCGCCGCCAGGATCAGCAGGCGCGACTTGTCTCCATCGCTGCCGATGCGCGCGGCGGCGTCGAGCATCGCCACCATCTCCTCCGGCGCGATGGAGCGGCGCTCCAGCAGGACCTCCAGCGTGCGCTGCTTGTCGCCGTCGCTCCCGATGCGCTCGCCGGCGTCGCGGAGCACGCGCGCGGTCTCGGCGGGGCGGAGCGGCTGGCGCAGGAGGGTGGAGTAGTAGGCTTTCTTCGTCCCGTCGCTGCCGATCTGCCGGATCTCGTCCAGCACCGCGTCCACCCCGCCGCGGCGGTAGATGCGGATGGTGCGCGGGCCGGCGTTCACGCCGCTCTCGCGAATCGGGTGCAGCAGCGCGCGGCGGATCCATGCCTCGTCGTCCGCGTTCGGCTGCACCGCGCGGCCGTCGCGGAAGAAGCTGCGCTGCACGCCACCGCCGGTGCCGCGGTACTCCACGCGGCGGTCGGGCTCGCCGGAGGCCTCCTCCTCGATCGTCATCCGCGCCCCCGGCGCCATGTATGCCACGTCGCGGTCGTCGTCGGTGAAGCGCACCTCGCCGGTTGCGCTCACCGAGACGCGGCGGCCGTTCTCGCGCATCTCCGAGTGCATGCGCGTGCCGCCCTGCGCCGCGGCAGCGCCCGCGAGGACCAGGCTCGCCGCCAGCGCGAGCGCGTTCGTCATCGTCCTGCATGGGCCGTATCGCATCGGGTCTCTCCAGAGTTCAGGTGAATGGCAACTGTTGATTTTTCAGCACTTGGGCGACGACGATTTGGTCGCGTTCCTTTGTTCCACGATGCGAGTAAACTCGCGGCTACAACGGCACGCAGTCCGCCTTCGCGGACACCAACGGCAGGGAGCCGTGGTCAGAGCGGATGGTGTCACCGAGGACCGCTAACCGCTCTCCGCACCCGCCGAATCCCGCCTCCCGTAGCACACACGAGTGTCATCCTGAGGCGCGGCCTTGTCGTGGCTTGTCCCCACGCCGGTGACGGCAGCGCCGTGAGGATCTAACCGCGGACGAGCGAGGTCGGCTGCGGAAGCCGCACCGGTTCCGCGGCGGCGGTCGAAGGATCTGGAGCGTCGGCGGCAATACAGTCCGCGCCGCAAGGCATTCCATCATCCGACCTGCTGATATTTCAGCACTTGCGCCGCGGGAAAGGGGCGATTCGCATCGCCCCCGACCCTACTTCGCCGCGCGGGTGAACTCGCGCAGGATCGCGTTCGTCCAGCGCTCGGCCTCCGCCTCGAAGGGGCGCGACTGGCCGTCGACCCGGTAGCTGCGCGAGATCCGGCCGCCCGCCGCAGGGACGAGGTCCGCGCGGCGCGTGCGGCCGTTCCGCGTCTCTTCAATCATCAGCGAGCCGCCGCGGCGGATGGAGGCGATGTCGTCCGGCTCGGCGCCGCGCACCACCTGCCGCGCGCGGATGCGCACCACTCGCCCGTCGTCGCTGGTCAGCTCGATGTCGGAGTTCCAGACGCCGTCGTCTTCGTCGTTGTGGATGTGCGCGTTCGTCGTGGTGGAGCCCGCGCGTGGGGCCGCGGCCTGAGTCGGAGCCGCGGCCGCGGTGCGCACGCCGAGGATGGCGGAGAGCGCCTGTGCGTGCTCGGGGCTGGCGGTGATGGTGTTGGCGGCGGAGAGGTACGCCTCGCGCGCGGGGCCGTCGAGACGCTGGTGCTCCGCGCCGAACACCAGCACGTCACGCTTCTCGGGCGACGAGGGCATGGCGGCGGCGGCGGAGAAGACCGCGCGCAGCACGCTGGAGGGCAGGCCGGGACGGCCGAGCATCCGCACCAGCAGGTCGCGCCGAACCGGCGACGAGGCCAGCTCCTGCGAGGCCGCCACCACCTGCAGGAGCTCGGGCGAGCCGGCGCGCTCCACCACCTTCAGCAGCACGTCGCGGCGCTCCGGCTCCGAGGCCATCTGCCGCGCGTCCTGGATCGCGGCGGAGACGACCTCCGCGTCGGGCGAACGCGCGAGCACCGCCAGCAGCACGTCGCGGCGCTCGGGGGAGGCGCTGAAGGTGGCCAGGGCGCCGAAGAAGGCGCGACGCACCACCGCGGGGGCGAGCGAGTAGCGCCTGGCGGCCTCCTGCAGCACGTCACGCTTGGACGGGTCGGAGCTGATCCCCCCGGCCACGCGGAACACCGCCGCGAGGTCGGTGGTGGACACGTCCGGCTGGCGGAGCACCGCGAGCAGCACCGACGCCCGCTCCGACGACGCGCTGATCCCCGCGGCCGCGCGGATCACGTCGCCGTAGCCGCCGCTGTCCTGGAGCATGGCGGCCGCGCGGCCGGTGCTCGTCCCCAGCGCGTTCGCCACCACGGCCACGCTCGACGGCGGGGGCGGCGGCGACACTGGCGCGACCGGCGGCGCCGGTGCCGTGCCGCCGTACTGCGACGACGCGGCCCCGGCCGCGCTCGCGGCGGACGCCGGCGCGCCCGGGAGCGCCGGCGCGGGCACCTTCGGCCCGGTCGTGGTGTCGCGCAGCGGGATCGCGTCGACGGCGCGGTCCATCATCTTCCCGAGCTTCCCGGCGATGCTCGCCAGCGCGCCCTTGTGGGACTCCCCGGCCTGCATCGGCCGGGAGGAGACGGCGCGCGGCGCATCGGTCAGGGAGGCCGCGACGGCCTCCGCCGGGAGGGCGCGGAGCGCGACGAGCGGGAGCACCGCGGCGGCCGCCAGCACCAGCGCCGCGAGTCCCAGGCCGCGGGTCACGCCGCCGCGCGGGGTGGCGTTGTCGAGGATCGCCAGCAGCCGGCCCTCGAACTGGGAGCGGCGCGCCATCGCCAGCGCGGCCGCCGGGCCCTCGGCCGAGCCGAGCGAGCGGACGATGTCGAGGAGGTGGTCGGCGTACTCCACCGGGCGCGTGCCGATGGAGAGCACGGCGTCGTCGCAGGCGTGCTCGCGCTCCTCGCGCATCTGCCGCGCGGCCATCCACACCAGGGGATTGAACCAGAAGAGCGCGAGCGCCACGTGCGCGATCCACTGCGTGAGCGTGTCCCAGCGCCGCACGTGCGCCAGCTCGTGGGCGAGGACGACGGTGCGGCGCTCGGTGTCCCACCCTTCCGCGTCCGCGGGGAGGAGGACGACGGGGCGCACCACGCCCCACGTCATCGGCACCACCGCGTGGGCCTCGCGCAGCAGCGTCACCATCCGCCCCACGCGCAGCCGCCGCGCGAGCCCGTCGGCGATGCGCACCCAGCCGTCGTCGGTGATCTCCACCGCCCGGCGCTCCATCCACCACACCCGCACGATCCCGTAGGCGAGCCGGAGCACGAGCAGCGCCCCGCCCGCGACCCACAGCGCCATCAGCGCCGACTTCCAGTCGAACGCCGCCGGCACGGACGCGTCCGACGCCGGATTCGCGGCGCGCACCACCGGCGACGACGCAGGCGGCGCGGCCGTCGAGGGCGTCCCGAGGATGCCGTCCGACTCCTGCCGCAGCGGAGACATCACGACCGGCGCCGTGAAAGCGACAGGCGCGGCGACGAAGCCGGCCATGGGGCGCAGCGGGGTGGGGATGGGCACCACGCGCCACGCGGGAAGGACGCGCGCGAGCAGCGGCAGGGAGAGCATGGAGGCGAGCGCCACCACCCAGACCAGGTGGCGGGCGGCGGCGGAGCGGCGCTTCATCAGCCGGGTGGCGGCGAGCGCGGCGAGGAGGATCACGCTCCCGCGGAGCGCGGCGTCCACCAGCACCGCGAAGACGGCGGCGAGCTGCGGGGTGCTCATGCTGCGTCCTCCCCGCGCGCCTTCGCGATCAGCGCGGCCAGCCGGTCGAGCTCGGCGGCGGAGGGCTTCTGCTCCTCGAGCAGCGCGTTCACCACCTGCTCGGTGCTCCCGCCGAAGAAGGTGCGCACCACGTCCTTGAGCGCCGAGGTGCGGGCGCGGCTGCGCGGCGTGGTGGGGCGGTAGACGTAGCGCTTGCCGTCCATCTCGTGCGCCACCCGGCCGCGCTCCTCCAGCAGGCGCAGCGCGGCGCGCACGGCGGAGTAGGTGGGCGGATCGGGGAGCTCGTCCATCACCTCGGCCGCGGTCGCCTTCCCGCGCCGGAAGACGATCTCCATGATCTGGCGCTCGCGGCGGGAGAGACCTGCGAGGGTGGCGTCGTTCATCGGCCGGCGGGTGCGGAGGTGGGAGAAACGTGCTGATATTTCCGCACGTGCTGAATTATCAGCATGTGAACGGCGGGTGTCAAGAGGATTGATGGCGGGAGAGAGGATGCGTGGGGGACGACGAGCGACGAGCCGTGCCGCCGGTTCTGCTAGAACGAAACCGGACCAAAGTGCGAGATCCTGATCGCAACCTCATCCGGCGTATAGCTGTACGCGAACTCGAGGAACCGGCCGATGCCGTCGGATGCGCGTACCTGGAAGCGGTAGACCAGCGGGCCGGGCGAGTCTGGCGGCGGGCTTGGCGAGGGCCCTGGGTAAGGCTATGCATCGCGGCGTAGATTGCGTCCAGCACTTCGGTTTTCGCGCCGTCGCCTACATTCTCACGGATGTAGCGGGTGATGTTCTCCTGCGTCTGCGGCGAGAGTCTCAGCTCGTAGCCCATCGAAGAAGTCGGATGCGAGAACGTAGTTGCCGCGGTCGATTTCCGCTTCTTCGGAAAGGACGGTCTCCAGATCGTAGCCGAGCGCACGCCTGGCGCGGTTGTCCACCATTTCCATCGGAATTCGCTGGTTCCTCGATGCGCTCTTCATCGGGACAGTTCCGTATACCTCCGTGAGGAGCCGTTCGAGCGGCTCATTCTCATAGACGCCTGCCACGTAGTCAAGAATTTCCTCCTCAGACGGGGTGAACTCGAGTACCGTGAACCGCCCCTTGTTCAAAACCGCGCGCTTGTTTCGTCCGCCCAGAAGCGAGCGCCGCCGCGTTTCCACCTGGTCCGCCGCTTCGAGCTCGTCGATCGCCGTATAGAGGCCGGAGTCGAACGGCCCGTGCTTGTAGTACACGTAGTCGAATCCCGTGACGGGGTGTCCCAGGTACTCGCGCGCGTACAGGTCGGCGAGGTACGCGAGCTTCTGGAGCTTCACGACGCCCAATTCGCTCGGCGCTCGCTGAACGAAGTATTTCACGACCTGAGCGTTCCTGGAGAGCGTACCCATCGGCGACCCCCTGGCGGCGGGCTTGGGGTGTGACCCTGCCGGAATTCGTTCGCACAGCAAAACGCTCGCGGCAGGAAGTGTTCCGTGCAGGCGAGGTGCTGCGATTCCGCCCGTGCGCCAGGGTGGCGGCGCGTTCAGGCCCTGAGACTGCGGTCGGGCCAGGGATGAACCTTACCCGCGGACGATCAAATAATGCCTCTGTCGGTGATGATTATCAACCCTCGGGCGCCGACATGGACGAGCGCCCCGCAGCCGGAGCCCCGGTCCGGTTGGGAATTCGACCTCTCCCGGTACAGGCCGGCACGGGAGAGGGGGCCGAGCCTCCGCAACCCCGGAGAGGGCGCTGGCCAAGGGACGGCTCCAGGTCAGAGTCGAGTCGCCAAGCCGATTTCGCGAGAAATGACTCCATCAACGGGGTTGACGTGGAACACTTTCCGACGAATTTGCATGAGTCCAGGTTGATTGCGCGCGCGTCCGCTCCGTCCATCCAGGCAAGCATGTTTCCGCCAGGATGCGCGGAGGTCGGCGGGCGCGAAAGTCCCGAATCCGCCGCGCCGCGTAGCAGAGTGCCTGGGCGCACGTCGTTCCCCGGACGCCGACCTTCAGCCAACGAGGATGAAATGAAGAAGATGACGCTGGACGTGGACGCGCTCCGCGTGGAGAGCTTCGAGACGGTGGACGCGCGCGGCGGGCGCGGCACGGTGCGGGCGCACGACGGCGAGTGCACCGTGCCGCCGTACGGCAGCTGCGTGCACACCTGCGGCAACCAGCCGGCGTGCACCGAGGACCGCGACCGCGTGGCGATGATCACCTACAACGCCTGCTGCGTCTGAAGCGCTGTGGGCGCGCGGGAGCTGCCCGCCATCGCGCTGAGCCACTGCGGACGATGCGAAGCGCCCCGCGGCCGGAGCCGCGGGGCGCTTCGGTCGTACGAACTGACCTGCCCGTCAGCAGTACTGCTCGAAGGCGCCGGCGAGGTCGTGGGCGATGGCGTCGGCGGTACGGCCTTCGATCTGGTGGCGCTCCAGCATGAACGCCACGTCACCGTCCTTCAGCAGCGCGATGGAGGGCGAGGACGGCGGGTAGCCGGTGATGTAGTCGCGGGCGCGCGCGGTGGCCTCCAGGTCCTGGCCGGCGAAGACGGTGGTCAGCTTCGCGGGCTTCTTCTGCGCCTGCGCGAGCGCCATCGCCACGCCGGGGCGGGCGTTGCGGGCCGCGCACCCGCACATGGAGTTCACCACCAGCAGCGTCGGCTCCGTCGCGTCGGCCAGCGCCTGGTCGACCTCCTCGCGGGTCCGCATCTCCTCCACGCCCAGCCGCGTGAGCTCCTGGCGCATCGGCGTGATGAAACGTTCGTCGTAGGGCATCACCCACCTCATGGTTCGATGTTGCGGGCGGGCCGGAACCCGCCGAAATGGTTCAGCACTGTACCAGACCGAATCTACATCCTCCCGCAAGCCCCGTACACCCTCAGCGATCCGCGCTCCGCCCGAGCAGAATGGAATCTGTATCAGTAGCCTCCGGACCCCTCCCTATCAGCGTGGGTTCGGCACCCAGGGGACGTCGGCCACGCCGGCGCGGCGGTTGGCGAGGCGGGCGAGGGTGAAGAGCAGGTCCGACAGGCGGTTGAGGTACACTAGGTGCTCCTCGCCTACCCGTGCCTCGCGCGCGAGCCCCACCACGCGCCGCTCCGCCCGCCGGCACACCGTGCGCGCCAGGTGGAGCACCGCCGCCGCCGGAGAGCCGCCGGGGAGGATGAAGCTCCTCAGCGGCTCCAGCTCCGCGTCGGCCGCGTCGATCCAGCGCTCCAGCGCCTCCACGCGCGCCGGGTCGAGCGCGGGGATGTAGCTGCTCTCCCGCCCGCCGTCCTCGGGCGCGGGGGTGGCGAGCACCGCGCCGACGGTGAACAGGTCCGCCTGCACCTGCCGCAGCCCCGCCGCCAGCTCGGCCTCGCCCGCCGCCTCGAGGTGGACGATCGCGAGCCCCAGCGTGGAGTTCAGCTCATCCACCTCGCCGTAGGCGTCGACGCGCACGTGGTCCTTGGCGACGCGCCCGCCGCCGAAGAGCCCCGTCTCGCCCCGGTCGCCGGTCTTCGTGTAGATCTTCATGCGTGCTCCGGGTATGCGGTCGGACTTCGTCGATCGGATTGGGGCGCTCGCCCGCGGCTTCGGCGCCCTCTCCCTGCGCCTGAGAGCGCAATCCCTCTCCCGTACCGGGAGAGGGGCGGCCGCAATCGCCCCTTCGGCCTGCAAGCTGATCCGATGAGACAAGCTGACCAGTGGCCGGACTCAGGATGACGCCGTCGGCGTGGGGTGGGGCAGACCGCGCGCGGCGGCGCGGCCCAGCGTCCATTCGAGCCGGAGGAGACGGCGCAGAACCTTGCGCGGGGTCCACTCCTCGCCGTCCAGCTCCAGCCGCAGCGAGCGGCGCTCCGGCTCCAGGTGGCCGAGGTGCTGCACCACCAGCGCCATCGCGGTGTCGAGCCGGGCGAGCGTGGAGTCGGGCGAACCGGCCATGGGCGTGGCGCCGAGCCGGCTCAGCGTCCACCACTGCGCGCGCGCGAGTTCCTCGAGCACCTGCCTCACCGTCCAGCCGCCCCCCACGAGGTAGTCCAGCGCCGCTTCTACCTCGCGCCGGGGGATGGCGCGGACCGCGGCGAGCAGCGAGCCGCGCAGGTCGCCCAGCAGCCGCATCCCCTGCGCGATCTCGTCACCCGACAGCGCCGCGACGTCCGCGGCGAAAAGCGCGGTGCTCTCGCCCTCGCCGACGTTCGCGTCCGTCTCGATCCACTCGTCGACCGCGAGCTCGAGCTCGGCCTTGGGCGG